>DASYMY010000470.1:0-1714 GCA_036008825.1 Glaciihabitans sp. | reverse complement strand
CTCCGAGCACCAGCCGGCCGCGGCGGGGGCGGTCAGCCTCGGAGGTGAATCCGCCGATGTAACCGAGGTATCCCGGAACCAACGGGAGGATGCAGGGGGAAGCGAACGAGATCAGTCCGGCGAGGAGGGCAAGCGGAACGGCGATGATGAGGTTGCCGCTGGTGACAATCTCCCCGATTGATCCCACTCTCAGCTCTCTTCGGCGAGGACGCGGTCGATCATCGCGGCCACGATGGACGGGTCGCTGATGAGACCAGACCAGCGGGCGGCCACCCGTCCTTCACGGTCAACCACAAGGGTGGTTGGTACTGCGTTGGGAGGAACTGATCCGGAGAACGCGTACTGCACGCTGACATCGTTGGCGTCGATTACTGACGGGTAGGTGACACCGAACTTGCGGGCAAAGGCGAGGGCAGTGTCGGGCTGATCGTAGGTGTTGACACCCAAAAAGCTGACACCCTGCTCGGCGTAGGTTTCGGAGAGCTCCTGCAGATCGGGGGCTTCCAGCCGGCACGGCGGGCAGCCGGCGAACCAGAAGTTCACCACGTAGACGGAGCCGGCGTAGTCGGCACTGGAAACATCTTCGCCGGTGTCGGTGACGGAGGAGAATTCGACCGGCTCGGTGCGCTGCTCGGGGGTGAATTCCTTGTACACACCTTCGCCAGAAATGTAGTTCGCCTGGGTTCCGTCGGAGTACTGCTCCGCGAGGGGGTCGTTGGCGCAGCCCGCGAGCAGTCCAAGGGCAAGCAGGCTCGCAGCAAAGGCGAGACCGCGGCGAGGCTTAATCACACGGCTCCTAGATCGATGGCAGTTGCAGCCAACTCTCGCGCAGGATCCTGATAGTTAACTTCAACGAACCGGTCACCAACCCGCTCAAAGCTGGTGATCGACGACAGTGCGCAGCGGCGTTTGCGGGGGTCGTGGTAGAGCTTGTGGCCACCCAGGAACCGGTGGGTCATCCAGATCGGCAGCTGATGGCTGACCATAACCACCTCGCCGCTCTCGGTCTGCTGCCACGCATCGTCCATTGCGGCAACCATTCGCGAGGCAATAGAGGTGTAGGCCTCACCCCAGCTGGGACGCATGGGGTTCAGCACCCACGGCCACGACTTGGGTCGGGTGAGAACTTTGGGGCCGAACTCGAAGGTCTGCCCCTCAAACTTGTTGGTCGGCTCAATCAATCGCTCGTCGGTGTGAATGTCGAGGCCAAAGCCGCTCGCCCAGGGGGCGGCGGATTCCTGTGCGCGCTGCAGCGGGCTCGAGTACAGGCGTGTAACAGGGTGACCGGTGAGCGCTTTCGCAGACTCGGCGGCCATCTTTTTTCCCAGCTCGCTGAGACCAAATCCGGGGATACGGCCGTACAAAACTTTGGTGGGGTTGTGGACTTCGCCATGGCGGACGAGATGGATCACAGAGGCAGACACGCCCTCAGTCTACTTTTGGTGAACCTTGGGCTTAGCCCGGATGCCCCAAGTCGTTCACGCGCGAGGACTAAACTCATCATTCGTGACTACACGCACCCTGATCAAAAACCTGGCCGCTGCAACCGATGGACCCATCTCCGTCTCTGGATGGGTCGAAACGGTACGGGATCAGAAGAAGGTGCAGTTCGTTGTTCTGCGCGATGAATCCGGCGCCGTTCAGCTTGTGCACCCCCGCATCTTCAACGAGGACGGCACCCCCGCAATCGACGAGGTCGCCGATGAGATCTCCG
>DASYMY010000469.1:0-1714 GCA_036008825.1 Glaciihabitans sp. | reverse complement strand
GACCCGATGCGTCTTGTCGCCTTCTCCAGCTGTGCGGTCCTCGGCTACTACGCCATCGCCCACGCCAGTGCGCTGCGGCAGCCTGCACACGAGAGATGGCTGCCGCGCCTGGTGCAGGTGGTGGGGTTGTTGGCGTGTGCGGTGCTGATCATCACCCTGCCCTGGCAGGCCGTGGTCGGCACCGCTGTTGTGCTGGTTGTGGGCTTTGTTGCCCGAGCGGTCTCGCACCGGCTTCCGGTCTGACGCGCACGTCTGCTCGCGCAGGTCTGCTCCCGCTGATCTGCCCCGCAGACTCCGCCCAGGCACAGCAAAGCCCCTCCCGCGATACCGCTGCGGAAGGGGCTTTGTTGGCGAACTGGGCTCTAGTGCGAGCTGCCCTCTGATTTAATTTCGGTGCGGTCGCCGCTCCACAGGGTGTGGAAGGTTCCCTCTTTGTCAACACGCTTGTAGGTGTGCGCTCCGAAGAAGTCGCGCTGACCCTGTACAAGTGCGGCAGGCAAACGGTCGGCACGCAGGCCGTCGTAGTAGGCGAGCGAGGAGGAGAACGCGGGAGCCGGAATTCCAGCCTTCGCCGCGTGCACAACAACCTGGCGCCAGCTCTCCTGCGCACCGGCAACTGCCGCGGTGAAGTACGGCGCGGTGACAAGGGCCACTAGCGTTGGGTCATCCGCATATGCTTCGGTGATTCGGTTGAGGAATGCGGCACGAATGATGCAGCCTCCTCGCCAAATCTTGGCTACTTCACCCTTTTTGATGTCCCAGCCGTACTGTTCGGCTCCGGCGACAATGGCGTCGAATCCCTGGCTGTAGGCGATGATTTTGGACGCGTAGAGGGCGCGACGTACGTCTTCAACAAACTGCTCCTTGTCTTCGACCTCCCACGGGTTCGACGGGCCAGGAAGTTCGGCGGCGGCGGCACGCTGGGCGGGCTTGGAGGACAGGCTGCGCGCGAAGACGGCTTCGGCGATACCGGAGACGGGAATGCCGAGGTCGAGGGCGGTCTGCACTGTCCAGACGCCGGTTCCCTTCGAGCCAGCCTGGTCGAGGATGACGCCAATCAGCGGGGTGTTCGTTTCGGCATCAACCTGCTTGAGCACCTCGGCGGTGATTTCGATGAGGTAGCTTTCGAGCTCGCCCTTGTTCCACTCGGTGAAAATGTCTGCGATATCGGCGGGGGAGGCGCCGGTGCCACGACGGATGAGGTCGTACGCTTCGGCGATGAGCTGCATGTCGGCGTACTCAATACCGTTGTGGATCATCTTGACGAAGTGACCGGCACCGTCCGTGCCAATGTGGGTGACACAGGGTTCGCCGTCCACAACAGCGGCAATGCTGCTGAGGATCGGGCCGAGGGTCGTGTATGCCTCGATGGAGCCGCCGGGCATAATCGACGGTCCGAGCAGGGCTCCCTCTTCACCACCAGAAATACCGGCGCCGACAAAGTTGATTCCGGTTTCGCGGACGGCTTTTTCACGGCGGATGGTGTCAGTGAACAGTGCGTTGCCGCCGTCGACAATGATGTCGCCTGGTTCGAAAACCTCGGTCAGCTGCGAGATAACGGCATCGGTTCCTCGGCCGGCCTGCACCATGATGATGGCGGTGCGTGGTTTGCTCAGCGAGCGGGCAAAATCTTCAATTGTTTTGGAGGGAATGAATCCCGCTTCGGGGTGCTCGCTGATGAGCAGGTCCGTGCGTTCAGGGGACCTGTTGTACA
>DASYMY010000468.1:0-13094 GCA_036008825.1 Glaciihabitans sp. | reverse complement strand
CAATGGCGACAGCGGTGGCAACAGCCAGCGGGGCTGTGCCTTCCAGCGCGGCCAGCAAGCGGGGGGCAATCTCGAACATCCTCTCAGCCTGTCACAGCTAGATGTCGGATCTGTTTCCGCAGTCCCGTCTCAAGCGCTGCCGACGGAAGTGCTAGAAACACTGTATGAACGAAACGGATGACACCCGCACCATGTGGAACACCCGCTACGCGGCCGCGGCCGCCGACGCATCCTCCGTGTGGTCCGCAGCTCCCAACGAGTGGGTTGCCCGCACCGTTGAGGAGCTGTATCCGTCCACCTTTGAGAACCCTGCCGACCCCGCAGACCCCACGACTCGGGTGATGACCGCGGTCGATCTGGGCTGCGGCGAGGGCCGCAACGCTATGTGGTTGGCCTCCCGCGGTTGGCACACAACGGGCGTCGATTTTTCGGCCGCCGGCATCGAGGTTGCTGCCGCTCGTGCCGCCGAACGTAATTTCACCGTGCAGTGGGAAGTAGCGGATGCCACCACCTGGCAGGCTCACTCCCCCGTTGACCTGGTGGTCTGCGCCTACCTGCAGCTGCCCGAGCAGCAGCTGCGTCAAGCTCTTGCCCGTGCGGCAGAGGCTCTGGCCCCTGGCGGCCGTTTGCTGCTGATTGGTCACCACGTTGACAACCTCACAGAAGGGGTGGGTGGCCCTCAGCGCGAGGACATTACGTTCAGTCTCGATGTGTTGGCGGATGCTGTCAGCCCGCTGGTGATTGAGAGCGTCGAGCGACTACTGCGCCCGGTAGCAACACCCGACGGCATCCGGCAGGCCGTGGACGCCACCCTCATCGCCCACGCCGACTGAGGCTTCAGCCCGGGAGGTGGTCGATGCTCCACTGCCCCGAGTGGAGGGTGTACTCGGTGCGCCGACTGGCGGTGTCATCCGCTGCTTCCCAAAACATCACCCGCGTGGGCTCCACTAAATAGCCGTCCCAGGTGGGTGACATGTCGGTGGGACCGTCGGGGTGCTGCTGCTCGAGCTCAGCCCACCGCTGTCGACGCTCATCGAGGGAGAGTCGGGCGAATTCGGCGGTGTTCTCCCACGCGAGCAGCTTGAGGTACGGGGACCTTTTGCCGTAGGTCGCCTCCCGATTTTCCACCGAGATTTGCTGCGCGAGCCCGTGCACCACCAGTTGGCGGGTGAATCCTGGCCAGATAAAGACCAGGCTGACTTTAGGGTTCTGCGCCAGGTCAGCAACCTTGCGGGAGCGGGCATCCGTGTTGAACACAAAACCGTTGGGGGTGAGCGCAGACAGCAGCACGGTGCGGGCAGCCGGGAAGCCATCCACCCCATTAGTTGCCAGCGTCATTCGGGGACGGTCCGGGTCGGCGTTGCTGGGTAACCACTGCGCGGCCCACTCAAGCGGGTTAGCGATCTCGTCCATGGTGTGGGCGGTTAGGCGCTGGCGGGAGGCGTGTGACGGAAGCGAGCAATCTCGCGGAGCGCGGCAACGGACCGGGCAACCGACTCTTCGAAGAGGGCGGCGCCTGCCTCTGCTGTCGCTCCCGTTGGGTCGCCGATGACTCCGCTGTCGCCGAAGTCGTTGCTGACCCAGCCGAAGGACACCGGGGTGTTGTTGAACCCGATGTACTCCATCGCGGCGATGTGCTCGGGTACGTTGCGTTTGGCCTGCGACATGTCCACTAGATCGGGCCGCACGTGCAGAACGAGGGAGGTCTCGCCGTGTCCGGCGTGAATACCGAGTCCCAGCTCATCGGCGCCGTTGTCACCGCCGGAGCCTGCCCGTTGAATACCGGCGGGCATGGTGAAGGTGGTGAGTCCAAAACGTCGGCGCAGTTCACGGTTGGCAACCTGCAAGAGGGCACCGTTGCCGCCGTGTCCGTTCATAAACACGATTTTGCGGGCGGGTGTCGCCGCAACGGAACGGCCAATGTCGACGAGTGTTGCCATCAGTGTTTCCCACGACAACCACATGGTTCCCGGCGCCCAGTGGTGTTCATCCGATTTGGTGTAGGTCAGGGTCGGTAACAGCCACACGTCGAGGCCTTCGGCTGCGGCACGGGTCACTGCGGCGGTGGCGAATGTCTCGGCCAGCAACGCGTCGGTTGACAGCGGCAGGTGTGGTCCGTGGTGCTCGATGGCGCCGGTGGGCAACACAATGATCGACTCTGACGACAGCGCAGCTGTCGCGGCGGGGCCAGAGAGTTCGGAAAGTTTGCGGTTGGCATTCATTAGGTGATCTTTCCCATTCCGGGCACAACGGCGGAGACAACAAGTTTTCCCGGGTTCAGTAATCCCGCCGGGTCGGTGGTGGTGGCAAGTGTTTGGGTGCGTTCGGCTTCAAAGTCCACAAACCACTGATGAGGGCTATGTACACCGACCCCGAGCGCCTTGAGGGCGTCAATTCCGGCGTAAACCTGCTCGGGACTTTCGTAAATACCGGCCAGCATTCCAATCGGGCGATCAATTCGACCCTCGATGTGGAGCATTCCACCGGGGTATACCGCGTGCACGTCGTTAATACGGTCAACGAGCGCGTCACCGCCGACCTCCAGGTGGAAGTAGGTGCCTGGTGAGGTTTTCTGTAACCACTCGATGGGGTGGTTGTAGGAGAGGGTGCTCAGTCGAACGCTCGCCTGGGGCCCTTCGCGCACCTCTTCAACCCGTCCGCCGCCAGATACCACCAGGGCAGTGGCCTCCTCGATGGTCGCCGCGTCGAGAATGATGCGCAGGCTGGTGCGACCGGCCGGAATCGCCGGGTCGTCGGGCAGCGCATCGGCAATAAACGGCAGGTCAGCTGAGACCAACCGGGGCGAAGGCACAAGCGAAGCGAAGCTTTTCAGAAGCGGCAGCACGTCGTCGAATTCGTCGAAGCTGGCGTAGAACGCCCGCCAATCGTGCATCGGGTCAAGCCGCACGGTCGCCCGAGCGATGATTCCCGCTGTGCCGTAGTTGTGTACGTACAGCTGCGCTTCATCCCCTTCGACATGCTGCAGACCAGGCGTAGCGGTGTGCACAATGTCGAGGGCGGCAACGAAGCCTTCATGGTTGGAGCCATGCACGATAGAGCCGGTTCCGCCGGAGCCGCCGGCGAGGAACCCACCAATACTGGACTGCGCTGTGGAGGGATACATCCACAGTTCCTGCCCGGTTTCGCGTGCGGCCTGCTCCATCGCGATCATGGGCGTACCGGCATCCGCTGTAATAAATCCGTCACCAACTTCGATGATGGAGCGCGCTTTCGACATGTCGAGCACAAGCCCACCTTCGAGCGGAATGGCCTGACCGTAGTTGCCTGTGCCTTTGCCTCGCGGGGTGATACCAACGCCGTGACGAGCGGATGCCTCGATCACGGCGGCAATCTCCTCCGCCGTGGTGGGAAACGCCACAATGTCGGCGAGACCAAGCGGCAGCTGTTCGGTGATGATGGGCGACATTTTTGCGCCGTCAACGGAGGCTTTTTCGCGCGCTCGTAGCTCAAGTGTTGCGCCACGCGGGCCAAGAAGTTCGACGAGTTCGGCGTGAAGTGCTTCGACCGACATGGGGTGTCCTTTGTACTGGAGTGCGGGGCGGCACCAACCGAAGTGTGGGCTGGTTGGTGCCGCCAGAAGGTGGTGCGAGTGGGCAGTTCTGCCCGGTTAGAAGCCGATGCTCTCGTCGATGAACTCGTTGGTGACGAGGTCGTCAACGGTGAGACCGTCCGCTGCGGGGGTTCCCAGCTCAATCGCGATGGGGATCATGGCGTCGAGGGACTCCTGAACCCGGTCGAGGTCGAAGTTGCCGACGGTGCTGTCGTCGCCGTTGCCAACCAGCCCAAGCTCAACCTGCTGCGCGACGGAGAATTCGGCGACCCCTGCGGAGTACACCCAGCCGGTGGCGTAGTCCTCAACGAGCTCGAGGATCAGGTTGTTGGTGGCGGTGGGGTCCGAGTAGAAGTCCACCTCGGCCTGCTGCAGAACAGGCACAAGCTGCTCGAGGCAGGGTGAGAGCTCCTCGAAGTCTCCGCTGCGCACACCGATGGTGGCGGCGTAGGAGCGCCATCCTGCGTCGTGAATGGTCTGGAAAGCAACTTCCTTACCCCAGTCAGCGACCTCGTTCTCGTAGACGTATGGCTCGGCCGAGGCAAAGCCCTGCTGAGCGTCAGCTCCCTGGGCGGCAACAAAGTTGGCGGGGGTGCCGTCGTATCCGCCGTCAACCTGGTCGCGGCTGAGCTGTCCGTCGGCGATGAGCCACTCCATGTAGGCCGCTCCACCGAAGTAGCGCACGATGGCGCCGGTCTCACCGAGGTCGGCAATGGTTTCGACATCCGGGTAGGTCTCGGGGTCCCACATAATCATCTGCGGGTTGATTTCCAGTGGCGCCATGACGGCGGTGACCGGAAGTTCGGCTGACTGGGCGATCTGGTCGCCTGTAGAGGCAAAGCCGAGGGTGATGTCGGTGTCCTGGTACATCTGAGCTGCGACGGTGGAGAATCCGATGGCGGGACCGCCGGCACGAATTTCAACATCAACACCCGTGTATTCGCCCGCGGCCATCAGGGGGCCAGCGACCGCTTTGAGGTCGGAGTCGATGCGGTATTCCTCACCGAGAAGTTCGTAGAGGTGGCCGTGCTCCGACTCGGGGTTCCAGTCGGTCTGAATGGTGACGGTGCTGGGGCATGCCGCCGACAGGTCAATCGACCCGATTTCCATCTCTGTGGCGGGCGCCGCGTCGTCGGTTCCACCGCCGGCGCAACCGGCGAGAAGTGTGATCGTGGCGAGCGCGGATAACGCTGCGATGGAACGCGAGCGGGTGGTTCTGTGCATGGTTCTCCTTGGGTGTGAAGGGGACGTGCGAATCTGGGTGGGGCGAGGCGGTGCAGTCGAAAAGTTGGGGGTTAGGCGGAGGGTTCGTACCACCGACCGACGGCCATACGTCCGATCCAGCCGAAGATGAGGAAGATGAGAACACCCAGAATTGCTGCCGTGATGATGGAGGCGAACAGTTGTGGGGTTTGCACTCGCGAGGCGTAGTTGTTGATGAGGATGCCGAGCCCCGGTTGTCCGCGTCGGAAGAAGAAGTCGCCAACAATGGCGCCAACAACGGCTAAGCCTGCGGAGATGCGCATCCCGGCGAAGATGGCCGGCATGGCGTTCGGAAACTGGAGTTTAGTCAGAACCGTCCAGCGGCTAGCGCCCTGGAGTTTGAACAGTTCACGTTGACTGCGCTCGACTGACTGCAACCCGAAGAGCGTGTTAGAGACCATGGGGAAGAGGGAGATCAGCACACACACCAGCACTCGAGATTCGAAGCTGTACCCGAGGGTTGTACCAATGAGTGGAACCAGGGCGAGAATCGGAACACATTGCAGAATGACGGCGTAGGGGAACAGGGAGCGCTCAACCCAGCGCGCCTGCGACATCAGTACTGCCCAGGTCACCCCGATGATGATAGAGATCACGAGCCCGAGCAGCGCGACTCCCGTTGACAGGCCGAGGGCCCGCATCAGGTCGCCGGTGATGGGCCGCCCGCCTGTTGTGGGGAAAAAGGAGTCCACCACAATTCGTGTGGGCGTCGGCAGGATGGTGGTGCGACCAATGCTTGTGAGGTAGGTCGCCACGAGGTACCAGGCCACAATGATCAGCACAAAGACCACCAGCGGGGGCGCCCACACTGCGACAAGTTTGCGAGGCGAGCGGGGTGCAGATCGGGAAGCGGATGCCGCTGCCTGGCTGGTTTTCTGCCCAGTAGCTGGTGCTGCAGTGCGGCTCACGAGTGACCTTCTCTCAATGCGTGGGAGACCTGTCCGCAGAGGGCGGCGAACTCGGGGGTAAACCGCAGGTCGGGGTCTCGGGGATGTTCGAAGGGAACCTCGAAGGTGTCAACGATTCGGCCGGGACGGCCGCTCATCACCACAACTTTGGTGGAGAGGTATACCGCTTCAGCGACGGAGTGGGTGATAAACAGGGCCGCGAATTGCTGCTCGACGAAGATGCGCAGCAGCTCGTCTCCCAAACGTTCGCGGGTGATTTCGTCTAACGCTCCAAACGGCTCGTCGAAGAGGAACAGTTCGGGGTCGAGGGTGAATGATCGCGCCAGGGAGGTGCGCATCTTCATCCCGCCGGAGAGTTCTTTGGGCAGGTTCTGCTCGAACCCGGCCAGCCCAACGAGGTCAATTGCTTCGCGGGCTTTGGCTGCGCGCTTCTTTTTTGGTTGGCCGTTCAGCTCAGCCAGAAGTTCGACGTTGGCCTGCACGGTACGCCACGGCAGCAGGGTCGCGTCCTGAAAGACGTAGCCGATTCGGGAGGTGGCCAGGTGCGCGGTGCCTTCGCTGGCGCTTTCCAACCCGGAAGCGATTCGCAGCAGGGTACTTTTGCCACATCCGCTGGGGCCAACCACGGTCACAAATTCGCCGCGGTTGACGGTGAGGTCCACCCCTGACAGGGCGATGGTGCCGTTCGGAAACTGCATGGCAACGTTCTGGAAGTCGAGCAGCGTGCCGCTATCTACTTCCGGCTGGGTGGGCGTGAGGGTCACGGTGCTCATCTCTACGGGGCTGTCACAATCTGCGGTGTGGCGGCTGCTGCCACCGTTGTCTGGACGGTTGTTGTGGCGACCAGGTTGCCGTTGTGGATGACGATTCGGTCGGCAGGAGCATCGGCGACAACATCGGTGAGGCTGCTGCCTCGAATGGCGAGAAACTCGGCTCGGCCACCGGGGAAGGCGCCTGCGGCCGGAAGTGCCATCACTTCGCGTGCACCCGAACTAACGGCGGTGAATGCTTCATCAATCGTCAGATGCCCCGCGATTACGAGCAGCATTGCCGTCTCTAAAGCATCGCCTCGGCCGAGTGGGTTGAACGGGTCTCGAACGTTGTCAGCGCCGGCAGCGAAGCGTGCGCCGGCATCTAGAAGTTCTCGGGCGGCGGTCAGGCCGCGTGGGGTGGATGTGGGGTGGTTCCACCCCTGCAGGTACAGATTGGTGATGGGGTTGGCGATGATCCCCACCCGGCTCGCGACCACCTCGGCGATGAGCTCAGCGCGCTGTTCTGCCGGCAGTGTGCCCAGCCGCACACAGTGCCCGGCAGAGACGTTGGTGGTCCAGCCGCGCACGGCGCGGGCAAGAAGATCGAGTGTGATGGGGCCGTCGAGGGATTCATCGGTGTGCAGGTCAACACCCACTTCGCGTCGCTCGGCAATGGCGAGCAGGCGGTGGAGGTCAGCGGCGGGATCGGCCGCCAGGTGGGGAACACCACCAACAAGGTCGATGCCCACATCCAGTGCCGCAATGATCTGCTCGTCGGGCACATCGGGCCCGGCCAGAACAACCAGTTCGATGTCCATCAGCGCGGCGAGTGCGTCGCGCACTCGCACCATGGCGCGACTACCAAGCAGCGGATCGGGGCCAGCCAGGATGTCAACGTGAGAGCGCGCCGCGGTAGTGCCCTGCGCAAGCATCGCGAGCGCCTGGGTCGTGGCCCGCTCGACTACGTCGTCTTCGCTCATCACGGCGGTGTAGTCGCGCCAGGACGCAATAGCGCTCATCAAATCGCCGAGTGGCGGACGGATGGCCTCCCAGGAACGGGCTTTGTCGAGGTGAGCGTGTGGATCTGCTGTGGCCGTCAGCAAGAGGTATCCGCTCAGATCAAGTTCTGACTCCCCCGCCGGTGTAGTCAGATCGGCGGGCACAACGCTCATTACTTCGCCGTCGAGCATCGCGACGTCAACAACGGTGCCGTCCGGCAGTGAGGCCCGTCGGAGCAAGGAGAGGGGTTGGGGCAGTGTCACGTTTCTCCTTGGGTGGGTGGCGAGCGAAAATCTGTGGGCGGGGCGAGTAGCGGAAAGCCCCGAAATGTTGATGTAATCAACATTGGAGAATCTAGGTAGCCCAGGTTTCCGACATGTGTCGCGATCGTTCCGGTCGCGTAAATTGGCAAAATCCGACCTGTGTTTACAGCGGGCGGCACGACAGCGCTCGGCGAAAACCCGTTCTCACCAGCTTGTATAGTCAGGAATTATGAAACCCGAGCTCACATCCGAAGCTGAGCGTCTTGGCCAGCAGATTCGTGCGCTGCGTCGAACGCGCGGTTTGACGCTCGTGCAGCTCGCTGCGGCAGCAGGACTCTCGCACCCGTTTTTGTCTCAATTGGAACGGGGGCTTGCCCGGCCCAGCATGGGGTCGCTCGCCGCAATCTCCCGAGCGCTCGGCAGCAGCCAATTGGAGTTACTGGCCGGCGCGGCCGACCGTTCTCGTGAGTTGGTTTCGTCAACTCCCACCCTGGTGCGGGCGGGCGAAGGTGATACCGGCCCATACGGGTCAGGTCAGGCGCGTCTGCTTGTGCAGGGAGACAGGCAATTTCACCCCATGCTGTTTGACAGTAGCGAAACCGATCCGGGAGGATTCCACACTCACGGAGAGGACGAGTTTGTGCACGTCCTTGAGGGACAGTGCACGGTCGACCTGGGCGACAAGGGAGTATTTCCCCTCGAGCCGGGTGATTCGCTGTACTACGTGGGGGGCACACTGCACCGCTGGCATTCAACAAACGGCAGCGCATTTCGCCTGTTCATCGTGAAGCAACACGCATCGGTGGCCAGCCTGGACGGGTTACCGGAGGGCACCCCAGAACCAGATTCTGGGGCTAAGCAGGAGGCAACAGAATGAGTTTTTTTAGTGACGTCGAGCGTGGGTGTGTTGTCACCGACCGCCGCCAGCTCAGCGACGAGGTGGTCATGATTGAGTTAGCCGCCTCGAACGGACGGGAGCTGCCCGCGTGGACCCCCGGCTCCCATATCGATCTCATTCTTCCCGGAGCTGACGGTGTCATTCTCGAACGTCAATATTCGCTCTGCGGCGACGTCAACGATCGGATGCACTACCGCGTTGCGGTGCTGCGCGAGACGGCGGGTCGTGGCGGGTCCCTTGCCGTCCACTCTCGTTTGAGCGTTGGGGAGAGTGTGCGAATTCGCGGACCCCGCAATCACTTTGGCTACACACCCACAGCCGCAGCCCCCACGGTGTTTTTGGCCGGCGGGATCGGTATTACACCCATGGTGTCGATGGCGCAGACCGCCGCGGCCGCCGGCGCTGACTACACGATCGTGTATCTGGGTCGATCACGCAGCAGCATGGCGTTTGTAGAGGAGCTTGAAGCCGAGCACGGTGAACGGCTGGTGGTTCATGCTGCGGAGGACGGCTCCCGTCTCGATGTGGACGCCTACATTGCCGGGCTCGCGCCCAACACCGTTGTGTACTCGTGTGGTCCCGCACGCCTGCTCGAAGCGCTCGAAAAGGCGTGCGAGCAGTGGCCATCAGGGCGACTATCAATCGAACACTTCGAGGCAAAAGAGTTCGGCGAACCGGTGTGGCAAGACAGCTTCGAAGTCGAGCTAGCACTGTCGGGTATCACCGTTGAGGTGCCGCTAGATCGCTCCATTTTGGATGTGGTGGAGGAGAACGGCGTTCTTGTGGTGTCATCCTGCCGCACCGGCACCTGCGGCACCTGCGAGACCCCCGTTGTGGAGGGCGAGATTGAGCACCGCGACTCGGTGCTCACGCCCGACGAGCAGGAGGGCGGCGACACCATGATGATTTGTGTCTCCCGTGCCGCCTGCCCACGGTTGGTACTTGACCTCTAGCGCCCGACGATGTTTTTCAGGGCCGCGGTAATGGTGGCCTCGTCACCGGTCACCAAACGGTAGTCACGAACAACGACCCGACCACCCACCACCACGTGTTTGGGGCGACGGCCCGGGGACGCCCAGAGCAGGCCAGCAACCGGGTCAGCAACTCCTGCGTCGGCAACACCAGACACGTCCCACACACACAAATCGGCCGCGGCGCCCTCCCTCAAATGCCCCAGGTCGTCGCGGCCGAGGCCGGCGGCGGAGCCGGCCGTTGCCATCGTCAGAGCCTCCCTCGCAGCAAGAGGGGGGCCAACCAGAGGGGCGATCTGCATCGCCAGCCGTGCGTCGGCCAAAAGATGACCGGCATCGTTGCTGCCACCGCCGCTGGTTCCCAAGCCCACAGCGATGCCCGCCGCCCGCAACTTCACCACGGGCGCGATACCCCAGCCCATGGGCAGGTCGCAGCCGGGAGCATGCGTTGCGCTCACCCCCGCCGCCGCAAGCAGCGCGATCTCCGCGTCGGTCACATCACACAAATGAGCAAGAGTGACGTCGGAGGCCAACCACCCCCACTCTTCCAACAGTTGAAGCGGCCGGCGCCCATACTTCTCGAGCGCGATCACCACGTCCACCTGCTCGTTCGATTGGGTGCGTCGGCGCAACCCGTGCTGGGCGGCAACCTCCGCCAGCAGCTCAAACGTCTCTCGGGAGTCGCTGTGCACACCGGCCGGCCCCACCGCAACCTGCAGCATGCCGTCAGCGCTGACCCCACCATAAATGTTCGGCAACAGTGCCGACACAATCGCCGAGGCGGAACTGGCAGCCTCCTGCGGGTCATCCCTGGCCGATCCGCGCACAAACACGAGCCGCCCGCCGAGGGCCGCAGCGGCCTCCGCTGTCGCCTCCGCGATGTCTACCCCGTCGGAGCCGCTCGGCCAACTGAGATGGTGGTCGGCAACCGTGGTCACCCCGCTGAGTAGACCTTCGGCCACACCAACAGATGCAGCAGCGGATGCCACCCGCGCGTCGAGACCCGCAGCGCCATACGCCGCCGCCATGGTGGGCAACCACTCGGCCATCGGAACACCCCGGGTTCCCGGCAGAGTGCGAAACGCGCTCTGGAATAGGTGGTGGTGGGCATTAACCAATCCAGGCGTCACCACACAGCCGGATGCATCCAGAATCTCCCCCGCGGGCGCCACCGAATCGGCACCGGCTGCGAGAATTCGCCCGTGCTCCGCGGCAATGTTCCCTTCCCGCTCCGTAGTGCTGTCGATAAGAATGCGTGTGGCGCCTGTGATGGTGAGCATTCTGGTTTTCTAGCAGCCTTATGTGTCCGGCGGATGTCGTGGCACATCAAGTATTTGTCTCCACTGCAGCTGCCAGCCCCTAGGCTTTCGACACAGAACCACACCGGCCCGAGCGCGTTCGCTTCTGCGAACTGCCCGCGGGTACGACCGTTTGCGAAAGGAACATCCCTCCCATGAGTGCACCGTTTGACCTGGTGATCCGCGCGGCTTCTGCCCTGGTAGACGGCCACATTCGCTCCATCGAAGTCGGTGTAAACAACGGCACAATTGCTGCGGTCAGCAACGACCGGCTGCACGGGCACGAGGTGGTCACACTCAAGGGAGACGAGGTGCTAATTCCCGGCATCGTCGACACCCACGTGCACATTAACGACCCCGGGCGCACCCACTGGGAAGGTTTCGCCAGCGCCACCCGCGCCGCTGCAGCCGGCGGTGTCACCACGGTTCTCGACATGCCACTGAACAGCATCCCGGCGACCACCACTCCCGAAGCGCTCGAGATCAAACGGGCCACAGCGTCCGGGCAAACAATTGTTGATGTGGGGTTCTGGGGCGGGGCTGTTCCCGAAAATTTGGGACACCTCAAGGAACTTCATAACGCCGGAGTGTTTGGTTTCAAAGCATTTTTGGCACCCAGCGGGGTGGACGAATTCGGATACCTTGACCCCGACCAATTAGAGCAAGCGCTCGAAGAAATCGCCTCATTCGGCGGGATGCTGATTGTGCACGCGGAAGACCCGGGAGTCCTCGACAGTCACACCAACCAGGGCGGCACCAGCTACACAAAATTTGTGGAATCCCGCCCAGACGAGGCCGAAACCACCGCCATCGAGAGGGTCATCGCCGGCGTCCGTCGCACCGGCGCCCGCGCCCACATCCTGCACCTGTCCTCGGCGGCAGCCCTGCCCGCCCTGCGCGCCGCCCGCGCAGAGGGACTGCCCATAACGGTCGAAACCTGTCCGCACTACCTCAGCTTCGCCTCCGAAGACATTCCCGACGGCGCCACCCAGTACAAGTGCTGCCCGCCCATCCGCGACGAATTCAACCGCGACCAACTCTGGGAAGCACTCCTTGACGGCGACATCGACATCATCGTCACCGACCACTCCCCCAGCACCGCCGAACTGAAGTTCTCCCACGGCGGCGACTTTGGCCAAGCCTGGGGTGGCATCGCCGGCCTGCAACTGGGCCTGTCCGCCATCTGGACCGAAGCCATGCGCCGCGACATCCCCCTCGCCCGCGTGATCGAGTGGATGTCCGCCGGCACCGCCCGTTTCGCCGGCCTCACCACCAAGGGCCGTATCGCCGTTGGCGCCGACGCCGACGTGGTCGCCTTCGCCCCCGCCGCCACCTTCACGGTGCACGCCGAGCAGTTGCACCACAAAAACGCCGTCACCGCATTCGACGGCCGCGAGCTGACCGGGGTGGTGCGCTCCACCTGGTTGCGTGGCAACAAATTATCAACGGCGGATGACACCGAGCCGACGGGCCGCCTCTTGGTACGAAACATGGCCGTCACATCGGATTGAGAGACTAAGCCCATGGCAATCATTCTCGGCGACAACCAGTACGGCAAAGCGGAATCACGTCTGGTGCGCATTTACCGCGACCAGGCACGGCACGACATCCGCGATATCAATGTCAGTACGGCGTTGCGGGGTCCGTTTGCCCCCGCTCACCTGGAGGGCAACCAGTCGAATGTGCTGCCCACCGACACTCAGAAGAACACCGCATACGCGTTTGCGAAGTCGCAAGGTGTTGAGGCCATTGAGACCTACGGGCTGAACCTGGCGCGTCACTTTGTGCACGATGTTGACCCGGTCGAGGGTGCCCGGATCGAGATCGAAGAGTTCGCGTGGACGCGCGCTGTTATCGACGGAGTTGAGCACGACCACACCTGGACCCGTACCGGCGCCGAGACGCGCACCGCTGCGATCACGGTGGACGCCACTGGCGAGCACGTCATTGGTGGCCTCAAGGACCTGGTTCTGTTGAAGTCCACCGGGTCGGAGTTCGCCGGATTTTTGGTGGACGAGTTCACCACACTCGGTGAAACCCACGACCGGGTGATGGCTACCTCCCTGGTCGCGCGTTGGCGTTTCACCTCCACGGACGTCGCCTGGGATGAGGTGTATGCCGGGATCAAAGCCGTTCTCATTCGAGAGTTCGCGACCCTGCAGTCGCTCGCC
>DASYMY010000467.1:0-11589 GCA_036008825.1 Glaciihabitans sp. | reverse complement strand
GCAATTTCGAAGTACTCCAGCATGCGAGTGCGGGTGGTGTTTTTTCCGTCCGCATCGAGGGTGGGGAACAAAGTCAAAAGACGGTCGAAGGCGTCCTCAAGGTGCCCGCCGCTGACATCAAGGTCCGCAACAGAAAGTTGGGCGTCCAGATCCGTTGGGGCCGACGCTGCCGCTGCTCGCACCTCGTCCATCGTGACGCCGTCCAGTCGGTGCAGCAGGGACACCTGAGCCAAACCTGCGACTGCGAGAGCGTCGCGGGGGTTCTGCGCAATGGCCGTTTTGTATTCGGCGATGGCTGCGGTGTAGTCGCCAGCGGCAATCGCGTCGAACGCTTCTTGGTGGTGCGGCGGCAGGGGCTCTTCGACCGGTTCGGCCGTCTCGGGGCCGCTGCCTGCGGGAACCGTGCCGGTCACGCCGTTTTTGGCGGCGAGCTCGAGAACCTGCTCGATGACCTGACGCACTTCGGCGTCGGGGTAGGTTCCGGTGTAGAGCTGGACGGGACGCCCACTAACCACGGCGGCAACCGTAGGCAGTTGCTGCACCTGGAATGCCTGCACCAGCTGCGGGTTCGCTGGAGCGTCGACGGTGGCGAGCACAACACGGCCGTTGTAACTCTCGATGATCGGCCCGAGCGCCGCTTCAACACCCTGCCCAAAGAACTCCACAATCACGGGAACCGTGTTTGACAGTTCGAGAACCTGAGTGAACGACGCGTCATCAGCCGATAGCACCACGGTGGACCCGCCGGGCGCACCCGCGGTCCCTGTAGCGCCCGTTGGTGCCACAGTAGCCGCTGGGCGAGGGTTTACAAGCGAAGACAAATCAACCGCACCGCGCATGCTTGCGGGTGAGAGAGGCGGGGTATTGGTCACGGAAGCTCCTTGGCTTCGAGCAGGCCTTGTCCGAAGCCCAAAAGCTGGACCTGACCGGGCTCGTTGAGAGACGGAATATAGAACAACAGCTGATCACTATAGGTGGCACTGACGCCCGTTGCACTGGATTCTTTACCCAGCAAGGCTTTCACCGCGCCCTGGGGACGAACGGCGGCACCCGACTTGACCGGTTTCACGGTTTCTGTCTCTGTGACCTGCACAGCCACAATTGCACCCGAATCTGCGGTGGTCAAGGCGGTCACTTCACCACTTCCTGCCGCCATCGCGAATGTCATTTCGGCGGTCGACGACAGCTCCGCTTTACGCGCCGCCTGTCCGGCAACTCCGGAGGAGGGCAGCAGCTGGTCTTTCGACAGGTCGAATTGCGGGTAAGTGGTGCTTGCAGCGTCGTTCATCAAAATGTCGACATAGGCGCCAGCGAGGTCAGCAGGTGCCATCTGCAGCAACTTAAAGTCAGGGTTCACGCGAGCGGCACCAACCGTCACCGGAGCAACCTCGGGAAGTGCGATGCCTGCCTGCAGCACCGTGGCGTAAGAGATTTTGTAGTTCGAGCGCGCGTCCTCCTGAACCAACATGATCGCTGTCGGAGCGGCGGTTTCCGCCTCGGGAAGGGCTGGGTCCGTTGGCTGTTCAATCACAGCGAACGCAATACGCGGAAAATCGTCTCCCTGCTGCGGGAGGATCAGCTGAGTCCCGTTCACCGGGATAGATGTGGGGACTTCGCCCACTGCCGCGTCCGCCGTCGAGATGGCGTAGTTCGCGAGACGGTACTCCAGTGCAGGACCGGTCATTCTGGTCGCAAGAAGGTCTTTGTCTTTATTCGCATCTGCCTGAGCCACAACGGTACCGATTTCGTTGATGATGTCACTCATCTGTGCTTCGGTCACCGCTGGGGTGTCAATTTTGGTCTCTGGCGCAGCGTCCGTTGCGGTGGGTGTTGGCGTGGCGTTCACGGCGGAGCTGACCGAATCGGACGGCCAAATGGCGGTGGTACAGCCGGTCAGTGCCAGCGAGCCAACCAGGATGGCGGGAACAAAGGCCACCATTCGGCGGGTGGCGCGGCGTCCCTTTGAACTGGTGAGGGCTTTCGGTTTACCGGGCTTGTACCTCGGCTGGCGCGGAAGTTTAGGCATTTTGGGTTGTTTCTGTTGGGTGCGGCGGGGCCCTCGTGATTTGCGCATATGGGTAAGCGCCCAAATCAGGAAGATCAGGCCAAGCAAAAGGAACCCGGCTCCGGCGGCAACGAGCGGGCCGGACCAGGGGGCGGTGTTGTCGAGGGGCCAGCTGACGCTGACCGAGCTCGGCGCGGGGGTGATTCCATCCGAAACGGCGATGATGGAGACGTCTTCTGGCAGGGTGACCCGGAAGCGGAGGCTGGTTTCGCCGGTGTATTCCCGCAACCACAGGTCGGAGCCCTGCAACTGGGGAACCTGGGCTTCTTCACCGGATGTCACGGTAGAGACTAATTCGCCGGTCGTTTCGTCGAAGGTGATCAGCGTGTAGGTGGCGTTTCCCACCCACGCCATCACGTCTTCTGTTCGCCCGTACGCAGCCGTCATGGTGGGGGTACCGGCGATCTCAACGGTTTGGCTCTGTTCAAACGCGTTCAGCGCTGAGCCGTCGATGATGGTGACGGGCGACGTCATCGTTTCGGTGGTCGACGCGGTAACCTCGTCGGCTCCGGCGAGGAAGGTGCGCTGACCAATTCCTAGCCCCATCATCAGGGCGGCGAGTACAAAACAAACTATTGCGAAAACAAATCGCACGGGTTACTCCTTTCGTGCAGCCCCACTCCAGCGAGGAGTATGGGCAACATCTGCGCATTCAGGCCTGCCCGCTCGCATCAGGGTCGAGGGGAGGGATCTACGGCAAAAGTGGCCGGGGCGGCAGCGTCAAAGACATTCCAGATTAGCTGATGGGGCCCGTTCCCGCCTAACTTCTGGTCTGGGAATCCTCTGAGGAGAACGATCCGCTCCGAGGGTCACCCTCGCTAAACTCATCTCAGTTTCAACGTTTAAACAAAAAGAGGAGACCCTCCGTGGCTGCTGACGATGCAGATTTCGGTACCGAGCTACGCGGCTATAAGAAGGACGCGGTCGACCGGGCAGTGCAGAGCCTGCGGCGTGAGCTAATTAAAGCCAACGCCGATCGTGCTGAGGCCACCAAAGAGGTCAAACGTCTTTCCGCCGTCGCGGATGATCTGCAGGCGGAGCTCGACGAAGCCGGCACTCCTACTTATTCCGGGTTGGGCACTCGCCTGGAGCGAACCCTCCGTGTCGCCGAGGAGCAGTCGACCCGGCTGATCAGCCAAGCCGACATCGATGCCGAAAAGCTGCGTTCCTCCGTGCAAAGGGACGTTGACACCATGGTTGCCGAGGCGAGTCGAGCTGCAGAGAAATTAACAGCGGATGCCACCGCCGCGGCGACAAAGCTGCGCGATGCCGCAAAGGCCGAGGCGGATCAGAACCTAGCCAATGCCACCGCCCGTGCTGAGACCTTGGTGCAGGACGCGATGAAAGAGGCCGCCGCCATCCGTGGTGCCGTGGCTACCGAAGCGGCCGAGTTACGCACCACAACCAAGCGTGAGACCGCGGCCGTCCGCGCGGCCGGCGAACGGGAGGTGGCCGAGCTGCGCGCAGTTGCCGCACACGAGGCCACAGAGGCCCGGGATGGCGCAGCGGCGTTAGCGCGAGACACCGAGCAGGGCCGTGCTGCCTTTGAGTCAGAAAACGCCCGCCTCCGAGGTGACCTTGCCCGCGATATCGAACAGGGTCGCACCGACTTGGAGCGCGAGTTGGCGGCAGCCCGAGCGGCGTTGGCTAGCGAGATTGCGGATGCGCACACCCGACTGGCCCACGAGGCCGACGCGCAGCGTCTGAGCGTTGCGAACGAAACCGACGCCGGCCGCACCGCCTTGCACAATGAAATAACCGCTTCTCGCCGTGATCTCGACGACGAAATCACTAGCCGCACCACACAGTTCGAAATTGAGTTGGCCACTAAGCGCACCGCGCTAGAAAACGAGGTGACCGCCGGACGTGCCGCGCTGGTCAGCCACGCTGCTGAAGTGCGCGCGACATTGGTCGCCGAGTCAGACGATGCCCGCGCTGCGCTCGACGCGGAGATTGCTGCCGCGCATTCGAAATTGGCGGCGGAGATTGCTCAGGGACGCGCCGAGCTCGCAACCGAGATCGCCGAAGCCCAAGCCGCCCTTGCCGCGGATGTCGCAGCACAACGCACGGAGCTTGAGACCGAGATCGCGGATGCCCGACGCGCGCTGGCCGTTGAGCTGGATAAGGATCGTGCAGACCATGTGCGCGAGGTCGACCAGCAACGCGCCGATTTGGCGCGGGAGACCGAATCGGTGGAGACCCGGCTGGCGTTCGACATTGATCACACACGCTCCACATTGGCCCGTGAGAGCGAACAAGCTCGTATTGATTTGGATGTTGAGTTGAAAGCGCGGCGGGATGAGGCCGAGCAGGAACTCCTGGCCCGCCAACAGGAAGCAACAGCTCAGACTCAGAAGTACCTCGACGAAGCGCAAGCACAATTGGCGGAGGCGTTGGCCCGGGCTGAGGAGAAGCGGGCCGAGGCCGACGCCGCCGAAGCTCACGCCGCGGAGGAGATCCGCACGGCAACGCAGCGAGCCGAAGAACAGGCGCGTTCGATTCTTGAAGACGCAACGACGCGGGCGAACACAATGCTTGATGACGCACAAGCACGTACAGCTTCGATGGTCACCGACGCTGAAGACCGGTTGAAGAAAATTCACCTCGAGCGTGAATCGGTTGCTGGATATTTGAAAGGTCTCCGCGGGGTATTGTCACAGGCAGAGAAGGTTACAAGCCAGGACTAAAGTTCCTCGAGAGGCGACAGTTGAAGATCCAAAATGCATTCCGATTTGGCCTTTTTGGGGGGCTCGGAGTCATCGTTGCCATCGGTATTGGCACCGCTTTCGGCAACCTGGCGACCATTCTCACGTATGTCGGCGCGGCGATTTTTATTGCTCTGGGGCTTGACCCGCTGGTGTCGTTTCTCGAAAAACACCATTGGCCGCGTTCGCTGGCGATTGTCACCGTCCTGGCGGGCGTCCTCGGGGCCTTCACCGGCTTGATCTTTGCCATCATCCCGGCCATTACGGATCAAGTAGGTAGCCTGATCGGGCAGGTGCAAACCATTGTTCCGTCGTTTATTGATGGCACTCTCTACGACGATGTGAAGACGGCGTTCCCGTGGCTGCCGTTAGATGACCTGCTCGGTCAGCTGAACACGTTCCTGGGTGACCTCGATGTGCTCAGCATCGGCGGTGGGGTGCTGCAGGCAGGGTTGAGCATCGCCAACGCGGTGTTCGGGGCGGTCATTGTGCTCATTCTTACGCTGTACTTCGTCTCAAGTCTCGGCACTATCAAGCGCGGGCTGTACCAGCTGGTGCCAGCATCGAAGCGAGAGAAATTTGTTGACCTCGCCGAACAGGTCAGCCATTCGGTAGGCCGATTTGTGATGGGTCAGGGTTCACTGGCATTGGTGAACGGAATCTTGTCGTTCATCGTGTTGACCTTCATCTTTCAAGTCAAATACTCGGCCCTGCTGGCCTTTATCGCTCTTATCGGGTCCCTAATCCCACTCGTGGGTACTCTTTCGGCGTCAATCGTGATCACCTTGTCCGTCCTCTTGTTTGAGGGAATGGGCTGGCAGGTGGCCGCCGTTGGTATCTACTACCTCGTCTACATGCAGGTGGAGGCGTACGTGATTACCCCGCGGATAATGACATCCGCCGTTCAAGTTCCGGGTGTTGTAGTGGTGATTGCCGCTCTCGCCGGAGGAACACTGCTCGGGGTTTTGGGTGCGCTGGTGGCGATTCCCATCGCTGCGGCGATCCTGCTGATTGTCAAGCAGGTCGTGATCCCCAAGCAGAACGCGCTGTAACGCAGGGAGGTTACTCCCACACCTCAGGTAGGGGCAGCGCTGCCGGGTTCACGCGGGCGACTATTTCAGTGAGAACTCGAGAGGTCTGCGACTCCCCCACCCAGAGGTGTTTGCCACCATCAACGGCGACTAGCTCACAGCTGGGAACAGACGAGAAAGCCACGGCTGCCGCCTCCGGCCGCAAATAATCGTCGAACTCAGGAACAATGACGGCTAGACGTTTACCGCTGCCTTCCCAGGCGGCGATCTCCTCAGCCGACGTGCGGTGCAGCGGCGGTGAGAGCAGGATCGCCCCATCAATGGGGTACTGAAGCCCATACTTCAAGGTCACCTCGGTGCCGAATGACCAGCCAAGCAACCACGGGTGCGGCAGGTTTCGTTCGGCGACAAAGGCCATTGCCGCCGCCAAATCGTGCTGTTCGTCGATTCCTTCGCCAAATTCGCCCTCGGATGTTCCGTGTGGTGACTCCACACCACGGAAGTTGAAACGCAAAACCGCCACATCCGCCAGGGCAGGCAATCTGGCGGCCGCCTTGCGCAGAATGTGCGAATCCATAAACCCACCCGCTGTGGGCAGCGGATGCAGGGTCACGAGGGTGGCGACGGCGATGCCGGAAGCCGGCATCGCGAGCTCGCCAATCAGGGACAGACCGTCGGAGGTGCGCAGGCTGATGCTCTCGCGGAGGGCGGGCAGTTCAACGCCGCCACGAATTTCGATAGTCACGCTTTAATTCTCCAACAGTGGGTGTGCCAGTGACGCCGGGCGGCCACATCGTCTTCTTCGCCAAAAATCCCGTCAGCACGCCAGGCGACGGTGTGGGCGATGCCGGGCCGGATGCTCAGCCCACACCCGGGGCAGGTGTATTGCTTGACGGCGGATGAGCCTGCCAATGGCTGTACGTTCCACAGCCCGTCGCGTTTGGCCACGGTGGTGCGGTGCCCATACAGGGTGCGGTTGAGATCGCGTTCGTTGTCATCGTCACGGTCCGGGCGTTTGCCGCGGGGACGATTCGAACGAGGCATAACTTCAGCTTATCCGTCGTGGGGATTATCGATCTGTTCCAACCGTGTCTCTTCGAGGTCGAGCATGGCCTGGGCTCGCACCAACGCACGTGAGGTGTACTGACCGTCTGATCGGGCCACTAAGAGGGCCTCCCGTTCTGCCCGCAACACTTCCAACCGGAGCTGGCGGTAGAGACGTTTGGGCGACTGGGGCAACGCAGCCTCACCAACCCCCTGTTCGACGCGCTCCCACGCCGACTCAGGACCCACCAGGGTGTCCCTGCGCACACGAGCCAGCACCTCCGGGTCAATGGGTTCCTCATCAGGAAAATTCTCGGCCCTGGACTCCAGAACGGCGAGACCTGCATCGGCAACTTCCTCGAGGAGTTGCGCAAACTCGCGTCGGTCGACATCCGCGTTGGGTGGGCGAATTCCGATCATCCGAATAAACAATGGGAGGGTTCCTCCCTGGACCAACAGCGTCACAACAGCGACGGTGAACGCGATCAGGATCAGCTGGGCGCGGTAGTCAATGGTGGACGGAAGAGATTGTGCTGCGGCGAGGGTGACAACACCGCGCATCCCCGACCAGCCCAGGACAGCGCCACCGCGCCAGCCGAGGCCCTCCGCTTTGAGCTGAGCGATATCGTATTGGCGCCGCTGGTATACGGCCTCTGCCCGGTCGTGACGTTGTCTGCTGCGGCCGGGGCCGGTCATCATGTCTCGAAGCGAATCCAGCATTGCCCGAAAACGGGTTTGCGCATGTTCAGCGTGAGCGAGCTGCCGCCGCAGAATAACGAGCAACGGCACTAAGAAAGCGAAACGGATGATGATGACGACAACAACCATCAGCAGGCCAACGGCGATAGCGCGGGGTGCGCTTAGTTCGTCTTCCTCAACGTTCCCGATGATGGTGCTGATCTCCAGACCCATCAACAAGAAGACCCCGTTTTCGAGCACAAATTGCACCGTGCGCCAATTCAGGCGTTCGGAAATGCGCGCGCCCGCCGTGAGACGTCGTGCACTGTGGTGACCGGAATACAGCCCGGCGACAACTACGGCGATCACGCCGCTAGCTCCGAAATGTTCGGCGGGAACAAAAGCGATAAACGGTACAGCGAAGGAAATCGCGGTATCGAGCACCGAATCCACGAGGCGAGCTCGAACCCACACCGTGGCCCACCCCACAACGAGCCCAACGAGAACGGCGACTGCTACGGCGAAGACAAAATCAGCAACGACTGCCCAAAACGTCACGGTTGCTGCAACGGCCGCAACAGCGGATCGGAGTAGGACAAGGGCGCTCGCATCGTTCACCAGCCCTTCCCCTTCGAGAATGGTGATGAGACGTGGCGGAAGTCCGAGCTTCTTCCCGAGGGCCGTCGCCGCTACCGCGTCGGTTGGCGAGATAACGGCGCCAATAGCGATACCTGCGGCGAGGGAAAGGTCGGGAAAGATCCAATACAGGATCAGTCCGGTGATAAATGCGGTGACAAACACCAGCACAACGCTCAGCGCGGAGATACTGCTTAGGTTGCGACGTAAATCGACAACGGGCACTCGCACAGCCGACGAATAGAGCAGCACGGGAAGGATGCCACCAAGGATGAGCTCGGGAGGAACCGTTGTGGGGGCGCCGGGCAGGTAGCTGAAACCAACGCCGACCACAATCAACAGTAAAGGAGCGGCGATTCCAAGCCGTTGGCTGAAGTAGCCAGCCGCCACAATCGTGATGATCCCGACTACGCCGAAAAGAGCCAATTCCATATGCAAACACTAACGCCGGGCGGTTACCCGCCCGGCGTTAGTGGATGAAACGTGTGGTTAGTACCAGCCCTTGGCTTGCGAGTGAGTCCACGCACCACATGGCGTCTGGTAGCGACCGGCAATATAGCCGAGGCCCCAAGAGATCTGTGTGGAAGCGTTGGAAGCCCAGTCGGCACCGGCCGAGGCCATCTTGTTGCCGGGGAGCGCCTGCGGGATACCGTATGCGCCACTGGACTTGTTCTGCGCGTACATGTTCCAGCCGGATTCCTTATTCCAAAGCGAAACAAGGCAGTTGTACTGGCTGGAGTCCATTCCACGCTCGTTCAGCATGGCCTGGGCAATTGCTTTGGCTGAACCGGGATCGGGTGTTCCTGCTGCCGGTGCTGCTGCACTACCACCGCCGCCGCTGCTCTTGACGGCGACAGGTGTGGCTGCCACAACCACGGGTGGGGGCGGCGGGGGCGGCGGTTCGGTGATTTCGTACGAATCGCGGCCGGTGCTTGCGGCTACTCCATCAGCGACAACAACACTTTGGGTGTCGGTTGCAACTACCCACTCCGCGGGCGGGGCCGCGTTTGCGTAGGTGCCAGAGTAGGGATCAACAACGAGGACGAGGACGAGGGCGGCTGTCGCGGCCGAAGCCGTCAGCGGGGCGAACAGTCCGGACCGCTTACGCGGTTTCGAGACGATTCGAGGGGCTTCAAATGAAACACCTGCTGGAGAAACACGTCGGCTTGCAACGGTTCGGGTTCCAGAAACAACTGTCCCGGCGCCTGTTGGCTGACCTGAGGACGACAAAGTTATCGAATGTTTACCCATCAGTTCGACCAAGTTACCCTACATCGGTCGAAAAGCCGAGCTGAGAATCAACGAACGGCAAGCATTACGTCGACAACTGCATCCAAAACGAGGTCCACTTGGGCTTCGGAATACCCGCCACGTTTCAGTCGAAACGTGACTCCACGGACCTCATCGACACTCATTGGTGTGCCATCCTGGAAATATCCCGTGAGTCTGTCACCGAATGCATCGACGTCCTTCGGATGGTATCCGTTTGTCAACGCCCCGTTGCGGTCGAAGCGGTGGCCTTCAGGACGGTCTAACCGGTCGAGTACCGCCTGCGCGGTCTCCCGCGCTCGTGCGTACCAGGCGGCGTCTCCTGAGGTGGCGAAGCTGCGGTCGCGTTCCCGCACAGCGAATGCGTCCTCGAGCCGTTCAAGCGCCGCGTCGACGTGGGAGGTGGAGTAACCACCTTTTTGCATATCAAACGCGGTTCGACGGATGCTCTCGGCGCTGACGATGGTGGGGCCACCGTGTTCGGCAGCATAGGCGTGACGGGCTTCTTCGAGGAAGTCCTCGACCTGATCGACGCTATAACCGAGTTTGGACCGACGGGTGCGCGGGAAAGTTGTGCTCACCGAACTATCTTGCCCTACGCAAAGAGCAGGTAAAACGCATAAGCCGCTGCGGCGGAAGGAAGGACGGAGTCCACACGGTCGAGGAATCCCCCGTGGCCCGGCAGCCAAGTGCTGATGTCCTTGATCCCGAGGTCACGCTTAATCAGCGATTCTGTCAGGTCTCCAAGTGTTGCCATCAGGGCAATCACCAGACCAAATATCAATCCCATCCACAGCGGCTGGTCGAGCATAAACACCGCAACTAAGGCACCGGCTAACACGGCTGCAGCCAGCGAACCGGCGAACCCTTCCCAGGTCTTTTTGGGGCTGATTCGCGGAGCCATAGGGTGCTTACCCAGCAGGAGCCCGCTGGCGTACGCACCGGTGTCGGTGGAAATCACCACAATGAGGAACGCAAGAGTCCACCACTGCCCGCCCTCACGACCGGTGAGCAGCAGCGCGAAGCTTCCCAAGAACACGACGTAGGCCTGGACAAAAATCCCGGCGAAGATGTCCTTGATCAGATCGTCGCGGGACGCGCGGTGTGCGGGCCAAATGGTTTCTGCCAACCGCCAGAGACTCACCAGGATCATTCCGGCCAGCGTGATTAGCCAATGGCCAGTCTCTAACCAGTAGAACGATGCCGCCCCTGTGCCGAGCGCAGCTATTACGGTGGGTATTCGCGGAACATCCCGTCCAGCAAATCGCAGGGCACTAGCGAGTTCAAACGCGGTGAAAACCAGTAGGGCGCCCGCGAACAAAACGAAAACGTCTTTGATCACAATCAGGCTGAGCAGCACTCCGGCGCCGAGGCCCAGCCCGATCAGAATCGCGAGGGGTAGGTTGCGGCCTGTCCGCTTTTCTATCCGCGCATTCGTCGCACGAACTTGTGCTTCGATCTCGGCGACCGTCGCCTCAAATTCGGCGCGCGAGTGCACCCGCTTCTTGAAACGGGACGACGGTCGATCCGGATCGTTAGTCATCAGACTTCGAGAAGCTCGGCTTCTTTTCGCTTCAAAGCGTCGTCAATGGCATCTACGTGGCTTTTGGTGACCGCTTCGAGGTCTTTTTCTGCGCGGGACAATTCATCCTCGCCTACTTCACTTTTCAGACCGTCAAGGTCATCCTTTGCCTTGCGGCGGATGTTACGGATCGCCACTTTGGCTTCTTCGCCTTTGCCGCGAACGATCTTGACGAACTCTTTGCGACGGTCCTGAGTCAGTTCCGGCAGAGTTACGCGGACGGTCTCACCGTCGTTACCCACGTTGGCGCCGAGGTTCGGCATGTTAACGAGGGCCTTCTCAATTTCTTTGAGCGCAGTCTTGTCGTAAGGGGTCACCAGCAAGGTGCGCGCTTCCGGGTTCTGCATTGATGCCAGCTGCGCAAGCGGAGTGGGGCTTCCGTAGTAATCCACAAGAAGTTTTTGGAACAGCGCCGGGTTGGCACGGCCAGTTCGTACGGTCGCGAAGTCGTCTTTGGCGACATCCACAGCCTTGTTCATTTTGTCTTTGGCTTCGGTCATAACATCGCTAATCACGGCAGCTCCTTTGTCTCAATATGAGTTTAGTTGTACGACGCCTGAGAGAACGCGATACCCGCTC
>DASYMY010000466.1:0-1682 GCA_036008825.1 Glaciihabitans sp. | reverse complement strand
CGACAGCATGGCATGCCCGCTCGGAAAGCTGTTCCTGTGTGCTAGCAGCCAGGGGTGAATGAATATCGGACGAGGGCGGGTAACGATGAGCATGAACAATAAATTAAGCGCTTCGCCGCCAGTCAACGCTACAATCCACGTCCCTACGGAGAGCCAGTGGCGGCGCCGGGTGTAGACCACGGCGACAATCACACTCAGCGCAAAAAGCGTCACCGGAGCTCCCAGATCGGTGATCAGGACAAAGATGGTTGTCGCGCGTGGCGTGGCCCACTCGTGTAGCAGAGTTGCCACCACCTGGTCGACACGGACCAGGGGATCGCCGTGCATGATATCTTCCACCAGTCCGCCGAACAGCCACAGGCACCCCACGCTGACCAGTAACCCGGCAGTCAGGTGGAGGCCCAGGTACTGGCCGGGTGTCAGGCGTGCCCGCAGCCACTGGAGTGGACGTCGATAGCGTGCTCGCAGTCGGACAACCTGTGGCCGTGCAAGGAGCGTGTCCCTCCCCGCGATGAGTTCCTTCTGGTGCCGGGTAAGCCATCGCCAGAGAAGCATCGTCACGCCCACGAGCACGACTAAAGCGAGCACTCCCCAGCCAAACAGGCGTGCCCAGCGCTCGACAACGGCGAGATTGCGGCCAAACACGTAGCCGAGCAGGCCAAAGCTCGTCGCCCAGATGATGCCGCCCAGCACATTGTAGAGGGTAAAGCTTGGATAGGGCATGCGGCTGAGACCGGCAAAAAGCGCGGAGTAGGTTCGCAGGACGCCGATAAAGCGCCCGAAGAAGACCGTCTTTGGACCATGCCGGGCAAAGAAGGCTTCGATGCGCTCCAGCTTTCGAGCATCAAGATGAACCCAGCGACCGTAGCGCTCGATGAACGGACGACCACCAAGCCTCCCGAGCCAATAGCCGCCGCCGTCGCCGACGATCGCCGCGACAGCGGCGACGCCGATGACGCCGCCAATCCAGAGTTGTCCAGTCCCGGCTGCCGCCGCTGCAGCAAGCAATGCAGTCTCCCCAGGAAGTGGAACCCCCACGCTTTCCAGGAGGATCAAGATGCCAACCGCGAGATAGCCATAGGTGGCAATTAGGCGGGTCAGGGTGTCGATCACCGTGTCAACGATTCCTTCGTGCCGCATGTCGCCCCAACCGTCGCTCTGTGTTTTAACACCGATGATCGGGCCGTGGGGTTGGGCGTATGATTGATGCCGGAGGCAGCGACGCTCCCGTATCGAGTCTGGTGCAATGGTCGTCATGACGTCGTGAGTTGCGAAATGTCGAGGCGATGATCATGGTAATGTCTGAAACAGATCGTCAAGGCCGGTCGCATTCGCTGCGTCGCCAAGCAGCGGCGTTACACCAAAGATCTCTTGCACTGTGCGCAAGGTCGAGCTGTGAGTATAGTGAATCGAATTGCTGTAGCCACCGCCTTTCACGTTGGGCGAGAGCACAATCATGCCGATCGGTCCATCACTCCCCTCACCCTCATCCCAGGTAATGAACAGCACTCCGCCGTTGATATACGCCGGGGAAGCCAGGATCTGCGGAACTGCTTTCGATAGCCAGGTATCACCGTTGAGGATACTGTCACGACTTTCACACCCGCGGCTGTTGTGCATATCGTTGCATAAGTTGGGAGTGATGAAATTGTAACGGGCAACTGTGTTCTGCTTCAGGTTTG
>DASYMY010000465.1:0-4636 GCA_036008825.1 Glaciihabitans sp. | reverse complement strand
GGTGTCGATCGCCCACTCATCAAAAACAACCATGGTGTTGCCGGTGCGGGAAACGGTGAAGTAGGTTTCTGCCTTCTCGCCGTCCTGGTCCAATTCCACGGTAATCGTTGCCGAATCGTCTGAGACCGCGGTGTCGAGGATGGTGTATCCGGTGATACCGCCCTCGGTTGCCTGAAGGATGTCGTCGGTAAGCAGAACTCGCGATGAGCTGCTGGCGCTGATATCCGCAGCGGAAATCGCCTCGGACGCATTGCCGGCCACAACGTTGTCGAGGTATGCCTCCACCTGGTGTTTCGGGCTGTAAACGGTCGAGTTGATAATCGATACCGCGACGATGCTGCCAACAACCAGAACAATGGCGCCTCCAACGGATGCCAGAATGATCAGCATTTTGCGTTTACGTTCCGGCGACATCGGTTCGGCGGCAACGACGGGTGACGCGACCGGGACTCCGTCTGCTCCAACGGGAACACCGTCGGTGGAGACAGCGGCTCCCGCTGCTGGCGTAGCAACGCCGGCTGACCGGGAGACGCGAGCGACAACCGATGCGGGCAAAAGTGGGATCAGCAGCGGCGCCAAATATGTAGCGGATGCCTCCACCAGTGCACCGAGCACGGCGAAGATCACAAAGGTCCATGCGGGCAGGCCAATGGTGGCGTTGATCGATGCCATCGATTCGATCATTCCGGAGGTTGTTCCGCCGAGAAGACTGTCGATGGTGTCGCTCGCTCCGCCTGTGTCCAGGCTGGTCCACACCCCGATTCCACCGATGATGGTGATGAGTACACCCAGCGCGGCGAAGGACCCTACGGCGACAGCCCAGCGGGCGGGGGTGGACAGTGTGGAAACCGGGCGACGCACGGCCAACACAATTCCCGCCGCCACAATGATGACCAGGTTCAAAAGCAGAACGAGCGCAGTGGCCCACCCCGGAGCAGCCGTAGCCAGCCAGTAGTTCGAGTCGCCGTTGCTCAATCCGGGTAGTGACGAGGCGCTTCCCCCAATGCCGATGGGGGCAAGGTTCACAAAACCGAGCCCATCTACAACCGCGGTCGGCAGCCAGAGGAACACGGTGAGCAGCGCTTTCGCTCCCGCCTCTGTGGCCGTGTAAATGAGAATGCCAATGGTCAGCAGAGCGGACACAATTGCAACGTAGACACCAGCGGATGCCCGAACAGCGGCGAGCGCTGCACGCAGCGGAGTCACCACTCGAGTCGCGGCGTTCTGCGTCGATCCGGCCTGGCTGACACGGTTACGTGCGAGCTGGCTCACCAGTGTGGCAATAAGAAGTGCCCCCAGGAACGCGGTGAAGGAGAAAGACGATCCAGCGGTGCTACTGCTGACACCAAATGCAGCCATGTCGCCGGAGGGATCATCAAGCTGGTAGCGGATCGGCAGAACCAGCGCAAACAGCAGGATCAGAACAGCGAGCGCGAGCCCGGTAATACCTGAACGAACCCAGCGGATGCCCCGCGAAGCGCTGGCGTGCGCCCGCTCGTCTCTACCCGCGAGAACCGCGGTGCCCACAACGATCAGCGCGGTGATCAGCAGGGGCAGCCACAGGACAGATACGTTTGCCGAGATGCCGAACATGTCGACCCCGAGGGTGAAGACACCACCGACGGCCAGACCCACCAATTGTGCGGGAGCTTCAAACGCCCAGCTCCAATCGGGCGACGAGTCGGAGGCGGCTACCAGCGCGAGCGCAACAAAAATGAACGACAACACCCAGGCTGCGACATAAACAATGGCCCCGCTCAATGCAGCGCCCAGTGCACGCTCAACACCAACCCGTTTTGCCAGAGCCTGGGCGGATGTTGCGGCGGCAGTCACCTTCGTCGTAACGGCAGCACGCTGAGAGGGCGCTGCCGGCAGCCCCGGAATTCCCGTGGATTTCTCCTCGGCGGCCGGAACAGCGGCGGGGTCTCGAAGAGGTGTCGGCGGTTGCGGCGACACCTCCGATGCTGCCCCCGGTGTTGATTCAGAAGTTGGTGTGAGCGAGTCTGCTGCCTCATTCGAGGCAGAGTCAGAACCCGGTGTGTCGTTGGTCATATTCCCCCAGTTTGTTTGACCATATCGCCGTCCCGGACTGGCGGCATACCATTTCCGGCTGTGTGACGCCCCAATTGCGTGCCCCCGTTGCGGGGCGCCGCCGGTGTCGGGTGGTCCGTGAGAGCATCGATGTGTGCCTTTGAACTTCACCGCTATCGATTTTGAGACCGCCAACTCATCTAGCGCCTCAGCCTGTTCGGTCGGATTGGTGAAGGTACGAGATGGCGTTGTGGTTGACCGTGCTGCGTGGTTTATCCGTCCACCACTTGAACACAGCGAATTTTTTTACTGGAACACACGCATTCACGGCATTGTTGAGGCGGATGTCTCAGGCGCCAAGTTCTGGAACGAACAGCTTCCCGACCTTCTGGACTTCGCCGGAGACGACCATCTGATCGCACACAACGCCGGGTTCGACATGGGGGTCATTCGGGCGGCGAGCGCCGCCACCCGGGTGCCAACCCCATCGTTTTCTTACCTGTGCAGCTTGGCTGTTGCTCGTAAAACGTACTCGCTCGATTCCTACAAACTACCTATTGCCGCCCGGGCGGCAGGGTTCGGCGATTTTGCCCACCACGATGCCCTCGCGGATTCGCTGGCCTGTGCCGCCATTGTTATACATGCCGCAGCGCACCATGGCGCTGCGGATATCCCGCACCTGGCACGGATCACAGGATGCAAAGTGGGAATCATCGGCCCAGCCGCCGCCGACCACGCCCCCATGGTGTTGGGCTAATTTCCGCGCTTTCACCACCGACATCAGGGATGTTGTGCCCAACCTGCGGCACACGCTGGTAACCCAGACGGTTTTGTCGGACCTTCCTGCGAGACTGCCCCCATGGATCCGGTTCTGTCTCTTCTTATTGGTGTGGCTATTGGCGTGCTGGTGGGCGCTGTGCTCGCGATCGCTCTTACCCGCGCACGCGGTGTCGCCGGGTCAGGCTCTGCCCTGGTAGATGCGCGACACGAAATTGAACTCACCCGGGCGGAGGCGCAGATCGAACTGACCGCTGTGCGCGCCGAGGAGCAGCATCGCCGCGCCGAAGTGGAGGCTGAACTCGCCTCGGTGAGCGCAACGTTGCGGGGAGCTCGGGACCAGGCGGATGCGCAGCGTGAACAATTTCACGCGCAGATCCTGCAGCAGGAGGAACGGCTCGGCGAGTTCCAACAGCGGCTCCGTGACGTGCAAATTGCCGAAGCGCAACGCCTGAAGGCTGACGGTGAAGTCCTTGTCGCGCTCAGCCCCGTCCAAGAAAGCCTGCAAGCGGTTCAACGCAAAGTGATCGAGCTGGAGGAGCAACGCAGCCAGCAGTACGGTGCGCTCAGCGAGCAACTCCGATCGGCAACTGAATCCGAGGAGAGGCTGCGCAGCACCGCCGAATCCCTCGCATCGGCGCTGCGGTCCAATAGTCTGCGTGGGGTGTGGGGCGAAACCCAGTTACGCAACGTTGTTGAGGCAGCTGGCCTTATTGAACGGGTCGATTTTGATGTGCAGTCGAGCATCACCTCCGACGCGGGTGCGGGCCGACCCGACATGGTGATTCACCTGCCCGGTGGTAAGAACATTGCCGTTGACGCGAAGGTACCGTTCACCTCCTACCTGGAGGCAAGCCAGATTGCCGCCACCGCTGTGGGTGAAGAAGGCGCCCGTCGCCAAACGCTGATGAAGCAGCACGTCCGAGCGGTCCGTGCCCACATTGATGCTCTTGCTGCGAAAACCTACTGGGCTGGCCTGTCGTCCTCCCCCGAACTGGTGATCGCTTTTATCCCTAGCGAGTCCCTCGTCTCCTCCGCGATGGAAGCAGACCCCGCAATCATGGACTACGCATTCAGCAAACGAGTTGCCCTCGCCTCCCCCGTCACCCTGTGGTCTGTGCTGAAGACGGTTGCCTTCAGTTGGCAGCAAGACGTTCTGACCGATGATGCAAAAGAACTTTTCGACCTCAGCCGGGAGCTCTACTCACGCCTGGCAACGATGGCTGGTCATGTTGAGAAACTGGGCCGCTCTATCGAAGGCACAGTCAAGAACTACAACAGCTTTGTGGGTTCGATGGAACGCCAAGTGCTGCCGTCCGCGCGCAAACTTGCTCGCCTCGACGAATCCAAAATCCTCTCACCCCTTATTGGTATCGAAGAAGCGCCCCGCGAACTTACCGCCTACGAGCTCTTGGCTGAGCTTGAATCAGCAGCGAATACCACGGCGGATGCCTCAGACGTCGAGCTCCGCTGACCCTGGACAATGGAATCCGTCGGTGGCAACGTAAAAGAAGTTGTGCGACACAACTCTCGTCAAAGCAGACAGTGGAGGCAGCCACCATGTTCACCCCCGATAAAGCATTCAGCGGATTCTCCGTTGACAACATCGACCGGGCTCGCGCCTTTTACTCGGACACACTAGGTATGACCGTCACCACGAACGAGATGGGGTTCCTCAATCTCCAGCTGGCGAACGGTGCGTCGATCCTCATTTACGGCAAAGACAACCACACCCCCGCCAGCTACACGGTGCTCAACTTTGAAGTTGACGACATTGACGCAGCCGTTGACGATCTGAACACCCGAGGCGTTGTGACCAAGATCTATG
>DASYMY010000464.1:0-1683 GCA_036008825.1 Glaciihabitans sp. | reverse complement strand
CGAGGTCTATCTTTACTCGCAGTTTGAGGTCCCTGACAGCCGTCGGGTGTTTGCTGTCTTCGAACAGCCCGACCTGAAGGCCACTTTCCAGTTCACCGTCACCGCGCCGTCAGCATGGCAGGTGGTAAGCAACTCGCCCACCCCAACACCCGAGGTCCTCGACGACCACCGCTCGGTCTGGACGTTCTCCCCTACCCCCGTTATCTCTAGCTACATCACCGCGCTCATCGCCGGCCCGTACGCCGTTGTTCGCAGCGAACTCACCAGCAGTGACGGCCGCACCATCCCGCTGGGCCTGTTTGCACGAAAGTCTCTCAGCCAGTACCTCGACAGCGACTACATTTTTGAGAAGACACGTCAGGGTTTCGCGTACTACGAAGAGAAGTTCCAGTACGCCTATCCGTTCGAGAAGTACGACCAGTTGTTCGTTCCGGAATTCAACGCTGGTGCGATGGAGAATGCCGGCGCTGTCACTTTCACCGAGACCTACGTGTTCCGGTCGAAGGTCACAGACGCCATCAAGGAACGTCGAGTTGTCACCATTCTTCACGAACTGGCACATATGTGGTTCGGCGATCTGGTCACCATGAAGTGGTGGAACGACCTGTGGCTCAACGAATCGTTTGCCGAGTGGGCATCCACCATCGCAACAGCAGAAGCTACCGAGTGGACGGAGGCATGGACCACATTCCAGGCCATGGAGAAAAGCTGGGCCTACCGTCAGGATCAACTGCCCTCCACCCACCCCGTTGTTGCCACCATCAACGACCTCGACGACGTGCAGGTCAACTTCGATGGCATCACTTACGCCAAGGGCGGCTCCGTCCTGAAACAGTTGGTCGCCTGGGTGGGTATTGACGCGTTCTTCGCTGGCGTTGCCGCGTATTTCGCCAAGCACGCTTTCAGTAACACCGAACTCAGCGACCTGCTGACCGAGCTCGAAACAACAAGCGGACGCGACCTCAGCCAGTGGTCCAAACTGTGGCTAGAAACTGCCGGCGTTAACACGCTGCGCCCAGAGATTGTGGTCGACGAGTCGGGAACCATCACAAGCTTCGCGGTCCTGCAAAGTGCCGCGGTGGACTACCCCACCATTCGCCCGCACCGTCTCGCGATCGGGTTCTACAACCTGGTGGACGGCAGTGTTGTGCGCAACCATCGCATTGAACTCGACGTGGATGGTGAGCGCACGGATGTTTCCGAGCTGGTCGGACTCACCCGCCCCGGCCTCATTCTGCTCAACGACGATGACCTGGCCTACGCCAAGATTCGTCTTGACGAAGCATCCCTCGCAACAGCAATTGACAACCTCGCTGCCATTCAGAACCCGCTGGCCCGATCGATCGTCTGGGGCTCCGTCTGGGACTCCACCCGCGACGCGGAGACCGCCGGCAGCGACTATGTTCGCCTTGTCCTTGGCAATATCGCCACGGAGACCGAGAGCACAACACTGCGCACTACCCTCAGCCAGCTCGGGACGGTTGCCCGAATGTATGTGGATCCGGCAGAGCGCCAAGACACCATCACCACAATCGGGGACGCTCTGTGGGACCTCGCACAATCAGCGGATGCCGCATCCGATGCTCAGTTCCAATTTGTGAAGTTCTTCGCAAACCTGGCCTCCACTCCGGAACACGTCGAGATTCTGCGGGGACTTAGCGCGGGCAGCATCACCCTGCCGGG
>DASYMY010000463.1:0-1927 GCA_036008825.1 Glaciihabitans sp. | reverse complement strand
GACGACTCATTGACCGGCGTGGGGACGGGTGCAGGAGTCGACGGCCCGCCCGTCCTCACGTCTCCCCATCACTGTTTCGTCCGCTGGGAGGTTGTGATGACGAAACCGAGCAAGACCAAAGTACTGGCTACTCCGCAGACGTTGGGGCAGGCACATAGCGACGTGCTGAGGCGTCGGCCTCCGTTGGAGTCGACGTTGGTGGTGCAGCGCCATTTTCATCAGGAGAACAAGCGTCTGTACGAGGGCCTGGCGGACATCGACCGGGCGCACCATCACGAGATCTTGTACTGGGTCGACTACGAACGGCGCAAGGTCGAAGCGCTGACCGAACAGATCAGAAAGGGGCAGATCACAAGTAGTCCACAATAGACAGACGGAAAAGTAAACAATAACAACGGGAAACGCACGTTTCGACGTGTGGCGATTGCGCACGTCCTCATGGAGATTGCTTGGCACGTAAGGCGCAGAAGCGGAATCCGGCTACCAACCTCGCCGCTCCTGCGCTGTCCACAACCTGACGGAGTGAACAGTGAAAACGCTAGACGATGACAACCGACCAGCGCCAGTGGGGGTCACCCGAACGCGCTGCGCCACTTGCAAACGCTTCGCGAAGCTACTGCCCGGCGACACCGAATGCACGACGTGTGCTGGTCGACTTCCCCTGCCGATCTCTGCCGAGTCCGTGCGGGGTGATCGGTGATGAACAGGAACGGCTATTCCTCATGGATTGACCCGGCACCGCTGGAGGTGTCGCGCCCTCGGTTGCCGTGGTGGACCATGCTCCCCGGCTGGGTCAAGGCAGTTCTGTCGCCGATCGCGCTGGTGTGGCTGCTGTGCTGGATCGGTTACCAGATCGGCCGACTCGTCTCCCGATACCCTCTCACTCTCGGCGTGGCACTGCTCGCCGGGTGGGTGGATCTGAAGCTTGGGCATTGGGGCCTCGGTTTCGTCGTGCTCGGGGTGGTGGTGTCGCTGGTGGCGTGGTGGTGGCTGCACCGACCTTCTTTCCGTCGCATCGCGGTCCCGCAAGCGCGCACGGAGTACCGCCGATTCTCGGTCTACGCCTACCAATGGCGCACCGTGACTTGCCTGTCGGAGCTGACGAAAGACAAGCGGGGTAAGGAATACCGCCCGAAACTCGGCCGGGTCCGCTCGGACGGCTGGCGTGACCGGGTCCGCGTGAAGATGGTTAAAGGGCAGTCCCCGGAGCAGTGGGAGCTTCACTCCTCGGGTCTGGCGCACTCATTCAAGGCGAACTCCTGCCGGGTCCGCGTCCGCAAGCCCGGTCACCTCGAACTCGACTTCGTGCACGGCGACCCGCTGGCGCGTCCGATCCCAGTTCCGGTGCTCGCGGCGGATGAGTCCAAGGTGGACTTGAAACGTGTTCCGATCGGACGAGCGGAGAACGGGAAGTTGTGGCGGCTACGGCTGCTCGGCACGCACGTGCTCAACGTCGGTGTTTCCGGCGCTGGTAAGGGATCGCTGTTGTGGTCGGTGGTGTGGGCGCTCGCTCCGTTGATCCGGTCGGGTGCGGTGCGGCTGCTGGGGATCGACCCCAAAGGCGGGATGGAACTCGGGCAGGCACCGGAGGTGTTCCACAAGGTCGTCTTCGACAACGAGCTTGCTGCGGTCGGGCTGCTGGAAGACCTCGCGGCAGAAGTCAAGGAACGCGCCACCCGCTACCGGGGTCGGCTGCGGGCGTGGCATCCCGGGACCGGTGACCCGTTCCTTCTGCTGATCGTGGACGAGTTGGCCGACGTGATCGCGTACCAGACGGACAAGCAGCTGCGGGAGCGTGCGTCGCGGGCGGTGCAGACCATTACCAGTCAGGGCCGCGCACCGGGTGTGTGCGTGCTCGGGCTGTTGCAGGACCCCCGTAAGGAGATCATCTCGTTCCGGCACCTGTTCTCCACCCGTATCGCTATGC
>DASYMY010000462.1:0-2017 GCA_036008825.1 Glaciihabitans sp. | reverse complement strand
CCCATTCGCTCCTGGTCTACCAGGATTGCGGTGGTCAGTCCCTCAAGCACGTCTACCTCAGGGCGGGCCAGGGTTGGCATAAAGCCTTGCAGGAATGCGCTGTAGGTTTCGTTGATGAGTCGTTGGGACTCGGCGGCGATTGTTCCGAATACCAGTGAGCTTTTGCCCGAACCGGAAACCCCGGTGAACACCGTGAGCCGGCGCTTCGGGATCTCAACGCTAATGTCTTTGAGGTTGTTGACACGAGCACCCTGGACGCGAATTTGGTCGTGACTATCGGCCGGTTCGGTGAGACGGGGCGTGGTATTCGCAGTGCGGGACTGGCTCATGGTGTCTCCGTTGGTCACGAGGAGCTGCTGGTACAGCTCGGTGGGTCGCTCGGCTCAATCGCAATAGCTCAACGACTTCACTCACGTTACCGACGGAGACACCATTCGTGTTACACCTTCTGCGTACCAATCCATTCGAGAAGGTGACCGACACCTTCGGCCGGGGTCACCTGCGGGGTGTAGTCCAGATGGTAGGCCGCGTCGGTGAGGTCTGCGAAGGCGGCGCGAACATCCCCGAGCCGGTAGGCGACGGTAACAACGGGCTCAGGGGCTCCGGCTTGCATAGCGATTTCTTCTGCGAGCTCGGCGAGAGTCACCGCTTCGCCTGATCCGATATCAACGGTGGTGGTGCCGGGTGTTGTGCTTGCACAGGCGGCAGCGAGGGCGCTGACAACGTCGTCGATAAAAACGAAATCACGCACAATTCGGCCATCCTCGTAAACGGGGATGGCTTTGTGCTCTCGGGCAAGGCGTGCGAAGAGACTGACAATGCCGGTGTACGGGTTGGTTAGTGACTGCCCTGGACCGTAAACGTTCTGCAAACGCAGGATGGAAAGGTCACTCCCCCGCGCGCTCGCCCACGAGCTGAGCACGTGTTCCTGAGCCAGTTTTGTGGCGGCGTAGACGTTGGATGGTCGCGGTTCTACCAGCCCGGCACGGTGTGCCAGAGGGGTTACTCCCCCGGCAGATCCGTTGGGTGCTGTGGGATCCCACTGCCCACGTTCCAGCTGTTGAACGCCCCGAGCGTTCGCGTAGAACTCGAGCCCGTCGTCGGTGGTCCACCGGCCTTCGCCGTAGATGGCACGGGACGACGCAAGCACAAAGCGCTGAGGCACGTGGTTGACCCGACTGAGTCCATCCAGCAGCTCGGTTGTTCCCACAACGTTCACGCGCCCGTGCCGGCTTGCCTCTGTGAGGGATTGGCCCGTACCCGTTTCTGCGGCCAAGTGCACCACAATGTCGGGGCGAACCATCTTGAACAGTGCATCCCACTGTGATGGCACAGTGACGTCAAACGGGAGTGTTGTGACGCCGTCAGCGAGCCCGGTGGGCCAGCCACCGTTGTGGACTTGTGGGTGGAGAGAATCCACGAGGGTAACAGCGTGTCCGCTCGCGGCAAGGGTGTTGGCCAGACGGGAGCCGATAAAACCGGCCCCGCCCGTGATGAGGACGGTGGGGTTGGTCATCGGGTCTCCTGCTCGTCCATCAGCACAACCGCGTCGAGGGTATCGAGCAGAGCGGTGTCGGTGGGGTTAAATTTGCGGGCAAAGGCGGTGGGCGACTGCATAAGAAAGTCGAGGTCGGCTGAAGTGAATACATCTGGGCGGCCTGACGTGGGATTGCTCCAGCGAATGCTGTGGGTAGGTATGTCTGCGACAACGAGGTCGGGATCGTTGAACACAATTGTTGCGGTGGCCGATTCAAGCGGAATGATGGTGCGCGCGTAGTAGCGCACGAACTCCGGGTGGTCGTCGATGTAGGTCAGCACATGCGCGAGCGCCTTGGTGGACAGGGCGCACCAGCAATCGTTTTTCCAGCAGGGGAACGCCTCGCTGAATGGGGTCTTTTTCTGCCGAATGCCAATCCGGGTGGGCAACTGCATGGCGTCCATCGCGTAGAAGAACACCTTTTTCTGGGTTCGAGCCACCGCGGTCATGGCCAGGTGCCGCACGGTGGTGAGCGCGGCT
>DASYMY010000461.1:0-1565 GCA_036008825.1 Glaciihabitans sp. | reverse complement strand
CCAGAAGGCCGTCGCGATTCCCGGTGACATCACCTCGGCCGAGTTCAGCCGCGAGCTCGTGAAAAAGGCCGTTGAGGGCCTCGGCGGACTCGACATTCTCGTCAACAACGCTGGCAAGCAGCAGCACGTTGAAGACCTCCTCGAGCTCAGCGACGACCAGTTCGACGAGACGTTCAAGACGAACGTCTACGCCATGTTCTGGATCACCAAGGCCGCCCTGCCGCACCTGAAGCCGGGCTCCAGCATCATCAACACCTCGTCCATTCAGGCGTACTCGCCGTCGGAGAACCTGGTGGACTACGCCTCAACCAAGGCCACCATTAACGTGTTCTCGAAGGCGCTGTCGCAGCAACTCGCGCCCAAGGGCATCCGCGTCAATGTGGTTGCTCCCGGCCCCATCTGGACTCCGCTGCAAACCGCCGGCGGCCAGCCCACCGATGCTTTGCCCGACTTCGGTTCGCAGACCCCGCTCGGTCGTCCCGGTCAGCCCGCGGAACTTGCCCCCGCCTACGTCTTTTTGGCGTCGGGCGAGTCGAGCTATGTTGTCGGTGAGACCCTGCACGTCAACGGCGGCATGCCCACCCCGTAACATCCCCCAACACCCCACGCCAGCGTCACCAACGAAAGGAGATCACATTATGTCTGGGCTCGTCCTCTGGAACCTCCTGGTTCTGATCCTCACACTGGTTGTTATCGCGATCATCGTTGGCCTCGCCCTTTTTATGCGCTGGGGCAAACGCAAACAGCTTGCAATCGATGCGGATGCTTCGCGCCTCCCGCCGCACTAACCGGCGGGTTCCGCGCCACTAGGTCCGTACCACTGCTGCCCAACGACCTCAACCCCCCGGCTTTTCAGGAAGCCGGAGTTAGGGTCGTTGGGTACGCCGAACAGAAAGGAAGGTGCACTTATGAGTGCTTCTGACAAGATCGAAAACGCCACCGACAAGCTCGCTGGTAAGGCGAAAGAAGCCGTCGGTAAGGCAACAAACGACCACGACACCGCCGCCGAGGGTCAGGGCGAGCAGTCCAAGGCCAGCGCAAAGCAGGCTGGCGAGAACGTCAAGGACGTTTTCAAGTAACTGGTCGCGAATCAGACCACAGTGCCCACCGCCTCGGGCGGTGGGCACTTCTGTGTTCGGGGCATACTCCCACCACCACCACCACCGCCGTCACCCGCTACTCGTTATGTCAGCGGAAGCTGTAAGGTCAGTGCATGCTGACTATTGCCTCACGACTTGACGTGATGAACCGGTTGGGTCGTGCGATGGCTGACCCCACTCGTTCCCGCATCCTGATGTCGTTGCTCGACAAACCCGGATACCCCGGAGCTTTGGCCACCGAACTTGAGCTGACCCGATCCAATGTCTCCAACCACCTCACCTGTCTGCGTGGCTGCGGCATCGTTGTCGCCGTCCCGGAAGGGCGCTCCACCCGATACGAAATCGTGGACCCGCACCTGACCCGCGCCCTCACCACTCTGGTCGACACGGTGCTCGCGGTTGACGATGGCATGACCTGCACCAGCGACTCCTGCGACAACCCCCTGTGCTGTGGAGTTGACGCAT
>DASYMY010000460.1:0-10114 GCA_036008825.1 Glaciihabitans sp. | reverse complement strand
GGCGGGTTCTCCGTCAGTCCATAAGTTAGAGCGAGAAAAAAGAACACCTCAGAGTCGGTGGAGCCTTCGATGTCGGGGTACAGCGACGGATCAACCTCCATCACGAGGTCCCGTTTTACCTTCGGAAAGTCCGCAATGGCGCCGTTGTGCATCCACAGCCAGTTGTTATGACGAAACGGATGACAGTTGGTCTGCTGAATGGATGAACCGGTAGACGCGCGAATGTGGGCAAAAACGCGAGCGGCGGATGCCTGTGCGGAGAGCTCTCGGAGGTTTTTGTCATTCCACGCGGGCTCGATGCTGTGGTAGATCCCCGGGGTTAGCCGCGACCCATACCAGCCGACCCCAAACCCGTCGCCGTTCACCGTTTCTGCGCCCAGCCGCGAATGCTTACTTTGCACCACCAGCGAATTTGTTGGTGTGTAGAGCAGGTCTTCGATCGACACCGGCGACCCGGAATAGGCAATCCAACGACACATAGCGTCCTCGCTCTCACATTCGCACAGCAGTTCCTCCACTTAGTACATCGGAGGAGCTCTCGGCGCGAATCATCCGCATCGGGTGAACACTGTTTGCACCCTACGGTTGGGACGGGTCGGCTTAGGTGAGCACGGCGAGTGCGCCGAGAATCGACAAAGTGGTGACCGTCGTCCACAGCACAATGGCGATCGCTTGCCAGAGCAGGATGGTGCCCTTGGGCGCGCCAGCGGCGACAAGAGTGGCTGCCGTGAACTGGGTCGGGATCGCCAGGGGTCCAAGGACGCTTGCTCCGGGCACTCCGAAGCGTGCAAACCAGCGCTGAAGGCGTTGCCGTCCCTTCGACAGAGGCTTCTCCTCGACGGGGCGGCCGGCACGGTTGATAATCGCACCGCGCGCCCGAGAGGTCAGCAGTACCACCACGAGTACACAGAGGAAGTTTCCGGTCGCAGCCGCTACCGCTGCTACCACCGGGTGAAGCCCACCGATAACGCCGATGATGCTGGCGAGCTCTCCCTCCACAAATGGCACAGCCCCCGCTGCGGCAACAATAACCGGGCGAAGGAGTTCCGGTACCTGAGCGACAGTGGTTTGGAAGGTGCTGATGACATCCGTGAGAGGACTGTCCGCAAAGACATTTGCGGGAATGGCGTTCATTCGTTTTCTCCTTGTGGGTTTGACGGCGAAGTGCCGTGCGAACTCACTAGAACCCCTGCCCTTGGGGCACGGTCAAGTCGATACCGCGCCGCTTGACTGTGCCCTTAGGGCATGGTCTTGACTGGTATTGCGCGCTCGTCACCGTGCGCAGAATGGAGAAGAGCGGCCCATGCCCTGGAGCACTCGTCAGCTTGCCGACCTCGCCGGCACCACCGTCAAAACGATTCGCTACTACCACCAGGAGGGGCTTCTCGAGGAGCCAGAGCGTGCACCCAACGGCTACAAACAGTACGAAGTGCCCCACCTGGTGCGCTTGCTACATGTAAGGCGACTGGTCGGGTTGGGCGTTCCCCTGACCCAGATTGCGGCGATGGATAACACGGACACCGGCACCACCGAGGCGCTACGGATCATCGACGCGGAGCTTGCGGCAACCATTGACCGGCTGCAAGTGGTGCGCAGTGAGCTGGCGGTGATCCTGAGTGATCAGGTAGCCACCGACCTTCCTGAAGGCTTTGGGGCGGGAGCTGCCGAGCTGAGCGAAGCCGACCGCTCCCTGATGATGATCTACTCGAAAATCTTTACCCCAACAGCCATGGACGATATCCGCGAGATGGCGCTTGATGCCAACCGTCAGCCCATCGACACCGAGTTCGATTCACTGCCAGATACGGCGGATGACTCCACGCGCCAAGACCTTGCCGTTCGCTACGCTCCGTACATCCAGAAATCGTTTGAGGACTATCCCTGGCTTGCCACCCCGGGGACAGTAGCGCCTCGCGGCACTGCTTTTGTGGGGGAGGTCATTGCCGAATCGGTGGGCGCGCTCTACAACACCGCCCAACTCGACGTACTGGCCCGCGCCATGAAAATCCTTCAGGAGGGCGCAGAGGGCGCAGCGACCGACTGATCCTGGCCCAGAATGGTTCCTGGCCGTGATCTTCGCGGACGGGGAAGGGTTGTTGTGACTGCTGGATCTGTGAGCATCCGCGCCGCCGTGTACATGGTTCTGGCAAGCCTCTTCTGGGCCGGCAACTACGTCCTGGGCGCTGTGGCTGTGTCGAGCATGAGCCCGTTTGATCTCACCTTTTTGCGCTGGGCGCTCGCGGTGGTGCCGCTGCTTGTGGTGGCACAACTGGTGGAGAAACCGAATTGGCGCGCAGTCCTCCGCGCCTGGCCGCTGCTTCTCCTACTCGCCCTGCTGGGAATGCTCGCCTACAACCTGTTCCTCTACCAGGCGCTGAACTTCACCACCCCGGCGAGCGCGTCCCTGGTGAACGCCGCGAACCCGGCGACCATGGCCCTGCTCGCGGTTCTGCTGGTGGGACAAAAGCTCAGCCCGCGTGCCGTTGTTGGCATCGCGCTGAGTCTCGTGGGCGTGGTGGTGATCATCAGCCACGGCTCCCTGGATGCACTGCTGAACCTCGACATCAACACCGGCCAGCTGCTGATGGTCGCCGCCATCATCGTCTGGAGTCTCTACTCCATCTGGGGCCGCCTCATAAAAACGGTGCCGCCCATCACCGCAACCGCCGCGCAAGCCGTAATTGTGCTGATTGTGATGAGCCCGTTCGCTTTGATCAACGGGGTAGCTTTCCCCACCGAGGTCGAGCCGCTCAGTGCCCTGCTTTACATCGCCATTTTCCCCTCCGTTGGCTCATACATTCTGTGGAACCTGGCACTGCGCACCACCCCACCGGCGATCGCCGGAATCTACCTCAACCTCATCACGGTCTTCACCGTGCTGATTGGGGTGAGCCTCGGCCAGCAGGTCACCCTGGCCGAGATCATTGGTGGGCTGATTGTGATCGGCGGGGTACTGCTGACCAGCGTGCCGTCTCGCACCCCACGATTGGCCGCACATGGGAAATAACGTCGCACCCGGCGGCGTTGAGACCCACATGGCTCTTTCATCCGCACATCCCACATCTGCTCCCGTCGCGAACGCCCACACCGAGCGGGAGCGCGCGGTCGCCGCACCGCAAGGGCTGCTGGCCCTGGTGGGTACCCAGTGGGTGGATTCCGAACAGACCATCTACGACGTACCCGGGGTGTGGGCACCCGCGCCGGCAGGCGAGAGCGGACTGCTTGTGCGCGCTGAGGCATCCGCTTCGATTGTGATTGACGGCACTGTGCTCGACGGCGAGGCAACAGTGCACGGGCAGGATGCGGATGCCCCCTCGCAGCTGGTCTTTCGTGAGGGGGTGACGGGCACGGTGATCCGCTCCGAGCAGGGCACATACGGATTGCGGGTGTGGGATGCCGCCTCTGAGGGGGTAAGCGCGTTTGGCAGTATCGAGCGGTATCCGGAGAACTCCGCCTGGGTGATCGAGGGGCGCTTCACCGCGGCGCTGGAGGAGTCAACGGCAGGCTTCGAGAACTTCTTCGACAACGGTGCCACCCGCACCGACATTGTTGCTGGAACTCTTACCGTGACTATCGGCGGCACCGAACTGAATCTGGTCGCCTACAGCTCGCGAGGCATCGTGCACCTGGTCTTCACCGATGCAACGTCGGGCGTGGACACCTACGGGGTGGGCCGGTTCCTCTTCGGCCCCCTGGGCGAGGACGGACGCACCACGCTCGACTTCAACCGCGCCGTTCTCCCACCGTGCGCGTTCAGCTACCACTTCAACTGCCCGATCGCGCCACCGGCCAACCGGCTCAGTGTTGCGGTGACGGCGGGGGAGAAGAACGTCCTTCGCGCCGACGGAACCCTGCTGCACTGATGCCGATCACTGTTGCTGGCGCTCGCCGCACCGTGGAGGCGGTCAACCCTCGCTCTGACGCCGAAACGCAGGTGCGTGCGCACACGCTCGACTATCTGCACACGGCGGATTCCGCCGCTCTGGACCGCACCTTGCCCGAACACGTCACCGCAAGCGCCGTCATCCTCAATACGGAGCACACGCACACCCTGTTGGTGTTCCATCGCAAAGCGAACTTCTGGGTGCAACCCGGTGGTCACCTTGATGAGGCGGATGACACCGTGCAGCAAGCCGCGCTCCGGGAAGCGGAAGAAGAAACCGGACTCCGCGGACTCACCGTCGCCCGCGACCAACCCCTCGATATTGAACGCCAGCTCCTGGGGAGCGGCTTCACCGCCTGCCGCTGGCACCTCGATCTGGCATTTCTGGTTCTCGCCAACCGGCACAACCCGCTGACAGTGAACGCCGAGAGCAAGGCAGTGCAGTGGTGGCCGCTCGATGAGCTCCCCGAAGGCCTGGCGCCGGGGCTGCGCGATCGACTGCGTCACGCCAGCACGGTTGTCCCGACCGTCTTCACCCAATAGCGGGGCCCCGCCTGCACTTCGCGACGCAGTCCACCTAGACTGCCCGCATGGGTCAGCTCACACACACCACCGGTTTTCGTAGCGCGCTCGCCGCACTGGTTCTTACGCTCACTCTCACCGCCTGCGCGTCGGGCGAGGCCGCGACACCGGAGAGCGCATCGCCCTCACCGAGGGCTCCCACCACGGCTCCGACAGCCAGCAGTGTTCCGACCGTGACCCCCACCGCTACCAGCCCCGGGGCGGATGCCACCATGCCCGAGACACTCTTCTCTATCGACTGCGACGACCTCATCGACTCCGCGCAGCTGGCGGACCTCTTCGCCGAACCGGTCGAGCCCTCGACGGTGGTCGGATCCCAGGTGAGTACAAGCCGCGGTCCGCTCTCGTTCGCGACCCGCAGTGTTGGCGGGGTGGCCTGCGAGTGGAACAACGGCGAAGTAGCCATTCAAACGGACGAGGGCTTCGGCTCCTACTCCGAGAACCCCGACTATGCTGGCTTGCGTTTTGAGGCGCTTCCAGGGGCGGGCGAGGATTGGGCCTACTACACGGACATCTACCCGAACCAAGACCCCCTTGCCTGCGGGATCGCCCCGGGCGGGGGAGATGCTGCAGGTTTCTGTATGTCGGACTCCCTGGTTGACGACGTCTGGATCCACGGGGTGATCACGGGGGTATCGAGCGACGCCACCACCGCCGAGGCGTTGCAGGTGCAACTGAAGCCAGTGTTCGACGAGATGTCGGCGGCCCTTACGGCCTCCCGTACCGCAGAAGGTCCCGTGGGCGCAGTGCCCACCGACATCGTGCTCGACGGCACGTGCGAACAATTTATGCCCGGAGAGGCCATTCAGGGCCTGTTTGGCACAGCGGCTGCCACCGTATGGGTTCGCCCGCATGGCGGGTGGAGCTTCGAAGCCTCCACCTCCAGCGCTGTTGGCGCCGTCCCGTGCCTGATGGGAGCGGCGACGGCGGATATCGGCGTTGGCCATGTGACCTGGCTTCCGGGTGGCGCCTGGGCTGCTGAGCTCTGGGAACCCGCCGGCGAATCTATCGAAGTTGCCGGGCTCACCAGTGACGACAGCGCGCATCTCGCCTGCAAGGCACAGGCCAGCTGTGAGCTCGAGCTGGTTATCGGTGGCAACTGGATCCGTGTCGAAACCTACTCAGACGATGCTGCTGGCGACGAGTATGTGCCGACCGTTGACCTGCAAACGGCGACGACTGCTGTGGCAGAGCAGATTGTGGTGAACCTCCGCAGCTAGGGCGATGCACCAGACTGGAACGGTGCACGTTGTTCTTCGTCCCGACACCCATGGTGTGAGCGTTATTCCGCTCACCCCCAACGGTGTTCCTGGCGAGCGGATGCAGACCCTTGCGCTGAGTGAACTGCCCGCGATCGTCGCGGTGTTGGAACGCGAGAGCCCGACCTGGGTGTGGGACAGCACCGCCCGGTGGTACCCCGCACTGTTGGAGTCGGGTGTGCGTGTGCACCGCTGTGTTGACCTGCGCCTGAACCACGTCATCCTGCGCAACTCTGCCCACACCATCTCCTCCCGGCTGGCAACGGCGCCCGCTTCCGCCTGGGATTCGGCGGCGCCGGTCGTCGACACCTCTGACCTCGTCTCTGGCACGCTCTTCGACTTTGAGGACCTGGGCGAGTCCACACTGGACCCCGACCCCATTGCAGAGTTCGCCTTGCAACAGGAAGCGGTCGCAGGCTCCGCGGCATCCGGTTCCCTCCGTTTGTTGTTAGCGGCGGAATCGGCGGGTTCTCTGATCGCCGCCGAAATGCGGTTCGCAGGGCTGCCATGGAGTGTTCAGCGGCACAGCGATTTACTTACCCAGATGCTGGGACCTCGGCCGCGGCCGGGGGAGCGACCCCAGAAACTGGAGCAACTGCTCAGCCAGGTGCGCTCGGCGCTGGGCGTGCATGACCTCAACCCTGATTCGCCGAACGATCTGCTGCGGGCTCTTCGGCGGGCGGGGCTCACCATTGATTCGACCCGATCGTGGGATCTGAAACGGCTGAACCACCCGGTGATTGCCCCGCTGCTGGAATACAAAAAACTTGCCAGACTCTTGGCCGCCAATGGCTGGGTGTGGGTGGACACCTGGGTGGCCGACGGGCGGTTCCGGCCCGACTATGTGCCCGGCGGTGTGGTCACCGGTCGGTGGGCGACCAGCGGCGGGGGAGCTCTCCAACTGCCCAAGCAGATTCGTGGCGCAGTGGTACCAGACCCGGGCTGGAAGCTCATCGTTGCCGACGCTGCGCAGCTGGAACCGAGAATTCTTACCGGCCTGTCCGCGGATAAACGAATGGCTGAGGCCGGTCGCGGCGACCTGTACGAGGGCATTGTGGCCAGCGGTGCGGTCTCTACCCGGGCCGAAGCGAAAGTGGCGATGCTCGGCGCCATGTATGGAGCCACCTCCGGCGATGGTGGCCGGTTGATGCCGAGGCTGACCCGCGCGTTTCCGCAGGCAATCGCGGTGGTCGAGGCGGCAGCACGGGTGGGCGAGCGCGGCGATATTGTCTCTACCCGACTGGGACGCAGCTCCCCTTTCCCCGGTGAAGAGTGGCGGGAGCTACAGGAGCGCGCCTACGGGCCGGAAGCACCGGAACCGCTCAAACGGGCAGCCCAGATGCAGGCCCGCAGCTGGGGCAGGTTTACCCGCAACTTTGTGGTGCAAGGAACCGCCGCCGAGTGGGCGCTGTGCTGGATGGCGGGGCTGCGCAACCGACTGTGGGATCTTGCCGACGGTTCGCTCACCGACAAACCCCATCTGGTGTTTTTTCTCCACGATGAGGTGATGGTGCACGCACCCGCGCACCTTGCCGATCAGGTGGCGGAGCAAATCCGGGCCGCCGCCGCCGACGCCGGCCGCCTGATTTTTGGTCAGATGCCCATCACCTTTCCGGTGACCGTCGCCATCGTCGACAGCTACGCCGACGCCAAGTAAGCGCTACTTCGCCGCCGTTGGATCGAGTGGCACGGTGACCTTGGCCGGCCGGCCCCGTTTGTGACTGGTGTGCGCGACCGGCAACGGATCCACACCCGCTGCCGCCGCCCGACCCAGCCGCAGCTCGCAGAGCTCCAGCCACCGCAATTGGCCCTCGGCGGCTATCCGTTGACCGTCGAGGATCAGGGCAGCCGCCACCTCTTCGGCTGATACAGCCTCCTCCAGCGCGTCGCTCTCCGCGCTCAGCCGGTGCAACTCGGCGGTGGTGGCGTCGCGTTGCACCCGAATGGTGCGCATCGCATCCGCGCCCGGCAACGACGACAGCAATGCCACCTTGATAGCCAGCTCGTCACGTTCAGCGCGCGGCGCCTCGGCGGTAGTCATCCACCGCGCTACCTCCGCCGAGCCCAGCGGGGTGATCGAGTAGCGACTCTGCCCCTCGAGGGCGGCGCCGCGCACCACAAGACCGTCCCGCTCCAACCGGTCGAGCGTCGAGTAGATCTGCCCGGCATTCACCGGCCAGCCCATGCCCGTGCGTCGGTCAAACTCGAACCGCAACTGCGAGCCCAAACACGGCGCCTGCTCCAAAAGCGCGAGCACACTCATTCTCACCGACATACAACCCCCGTTACTCGCCAACCACGCGCCCTACAGCGGTGCCGGGCGCACAAAAGTTCCGACCTACGCATGTGGAGGCAAACGCAGACGGGCGGATGCCGCCGCCCGCGGCTTCGACCGCACCCGCGCGAGCGCATCAAAGTAGACCTCATCCATGCGCTTGACATAGGTCTCCCCGGAAAAGACCGCACTGTCGTGCTTGGCCCCCTCCGACATCGCGATCAGACGCTCGGGGGCGTTCACCAGCGACACGATGGTGCTCGCCAGTCCCGTGGCATCCGCCGCCCGGGTAAGTTCTCCCGCGTTCTGTAGCCCCTCACTGAGCTTCGGGTCGCAGTAAATGACTCCGCGGAACCGGCTCACCGCCTCAGCAATAGTCATCGGTTGATTATCAAAACCGATGGAGGTCAGCACAACGGCCGAGGAAGCGTCAATAAGATCGATGACGGCTTCGTGGTCAAGTCCACCGTGAACACGAATGTGCGGATGCCCCGCTGTCAGGGTGCGCAGCGCCGCGAGCTCCGTGCCGTCGCCGACAAAGTCAACCTCAAACCCGTTGTGTGTTTCGCTGAGAGCCTGCAGAACGGCTTCGGCAAAAACGAGCGGACGTTTCTCCGGCTCACAGCGCGCCACCCACAGCAATCGCGGCAGGGCAGTGGTGGTGGTGAGCGGCTGCGGGGCACGGGACGACCGGGCGATGGGGTTCGGCACAACCACAACGGGGGCGTCCACTCCGGCGGCCACCAGGTCGGCGGCCTGATGGGCAGAAGGAGAGACCACGGTGTCCACACGCCAGGCCATCGACAGCGTCAAATTGCGCAGTAGGTTGTCGGAGGGGCGGGTGGTGAAGCTCTGGCGGGGAAACTTGCGTTGGGTGACGTTCTGCAGCCCAAAGCGCAGCGCTGGGGTGATAACCGACTGCCACCAGCCAGCGCTTTGCCAGTAAAAGGTGTGAACGGTGTGCACGATGGGCAACCCCAACTGCTCAGCGGCCGAGGTGGCGGCATGTGCCAGCCCAAATTCTGTTTGCAGATGGACGACGTCAATGTCGTTGTTCTCAAAGTAGTGACGCAAAGTGCGGATGAGCGCGGTGCTGGCGCCGACCACCGGAAGGATGACTCCCGGCACGGTGTAGGTGGGTCGCACCTGAAGGGAGCGATCACCGGCCCGCAGAGACATTCCTCGCGGCAGGCGAGCGCAGGACACCAGAAATACAGTGTGCCCGGCGGCCTCAAGAGCGGCCTGCTGCTCGTGAATGGAACTTTGTGCGCCCCCGACATAGTCGAGGTAGAAGTCGCTAATAAGGGCGATCCGCATAAAACTCCTTTGGTGCGGCGGAAACAATACCCACCGAGTCTAGGCACCGGCGCACAACTCGGCTCGCTCGCCTTGTTGTTTCGCAGGTTCGTCAGACATAATTCAATCCACGTCACGTAACTCGGTTCATGAGGTCGATGGGGAAGTCGCACCTACCGAATGGAGATATCGTGGCCGCACCAAAAGCTCGCGGAGTACTCTTTGTGCACTCCGCTCCACGTGCGCTGTGCCCACATGTCGAGTGGGCGGCAGGGCGCGCGCTCGAACACGCCGTTAATTTTTCCTGGCACGACCAGCCGGTCTTGCGAGGCTCACAACGCACCGAGTTCTACTGGGAAGGTATCCAGGGGACAGGGGCACGCATCGCGTCCGCCCTGCGCGGGTGGGAACATCTGCGCTATGAAGTCACCGAGGATCCCAGTGCGGGAGCCGACGGTGGACGCTGGATGCACACCCCCGATCTCGGTATTTTCTTCGCGCAAACAGACAGTGCGGGAAATGTGGTTATTCCGGAAGACCGCATCCGCTCTGCAATGGAGCTAGCGGGTTCCAGTACGGTTCACCTGCACCGGGAACTGCGTCTGGCGCTCGGCCAGCCGTGGGACGACGAACTTGATGTCTTTCGGCACGCCAGCGACACCAACCAGGTGGTGTGGCTGCACAAGGTTGGTTAGCGCAAACAGCTGTGCCCCCGGCGGGTGCTCGTCAGGCGACGGCTCCCACCGGGGGCACGAGTAGCGTGTGTTACTGGTAGCTGCGGAACGCGGCGACAGCGTTGTGGCCGCCGAAGCCGAAGGA
>DASYMY010000459.1:0-4135 GCA_036008825.1 Glaciihabitans sp. | reverse complement strand
ATGCGCGCCTCCTCAAGGAGGCGCAGCATCTCGGCGTTATTGACATGCCCGTACGCGTCAAGATCACTCCAGCGCAGCCGGATGGGAACGTGCAGACGCATACGGAACCAGTTCTGTTCGGCGCGCCGTTAGTCGCGCGTGAGCTTGCGGTAGGCCGAACGGTTGGGCTTGCCCGCGTCTGGTCCGAGTCGCTCGATCTTGTTCTCCTCGTATGATTCGAAGTTTCCCTCGAACCAGTGCCAGTGGGCCGGGTCTTCCTCGGTGCCTTCATAAGCGAGGATGTGCGTCGCGATGCGGTCGAGGAACCACCGATCGTGAGTGATGACCACGGCGCAGCCGGGGAACTCGAGAAGAGCGTTTTCGAGGCTTCCGAGGGTCTCAACGTCCAGGTCGTTAGTTGGTTCGTCGAGGAGCAGGAGGTTGCCGCCCTGTTTGAGTGTCAGCGCGAGGTTCAGACGGTTGCGCTCACCACCGGAAAGCACCCCTGCTTTCTTTTGCTGGTCAGGTCCCTTGAAACCGAATTGGGATACATAGCCGCGTGAGGGGATCTCCGTTTTGCCCACCTGGATGAAGTCTTGCCCATCCGAGACGACTTCCCACAGGGTTTTGTTCGGGTCGATGCCACCACGGTCCTGGTCGACGTAGGAAATGTCGACCGTTTCACCGATTTTCAGGTCCCCTGAGTCAAGCGGTTCGAGTCCGGTAATGGTCTTGAAGAGGGTCGTCTTACCCACACCGTTTGGACCAATTACGCCGACGATGCCGTTGCGAGGCAAAGTGAAGCTGAGACCGTTGATGAGGATTCGCTCGCCGAAACCCTTTTGGAGATTCTTGGCATCGATTACCTGAGCACCAAGGCGGGGGCCAACCGGAATAACCAGCTCTTCGAAGTCGAGTTTCCTTGTCTTCTCGGCCTCGTTGACCATCTCTTCGTACCGCGCAAGACGGGCCTTTGATTTGACCTGACGTCCCTTGGCGTTGCTTCGCACCCATTCGAGCTCGGAGGAGAGACGTTTCGCCAGTTTGGCATCCTTTTTGCCCTGCACCTGCAGGCGCTCCCCCTTCTTCTCTAGATAGGTCGAGTAGTTACCTTCATACGGGTAGAGGTGACCACGGTCGACTTCAGCGATCCATTCCGCGACGTGGTCAAGGAAGTACCTATCGTGGGTTACGGCTAGGACGGCGCCGGGGTACTTGGCGAGATGCTGTTCGAGCCAGAGCACACTTTCAGCGTCCAAGTGGTTGGTTGGCTCATCGAGTAGCAACAGGTCGGGCTTCTGCAGAAGCAATTTGGTCAGCGCCACACGACGCTTTTCACCACCAGAGAGATTGGCGACGGGTGAGTCGCCAGGCGGGGTACGCAACGCGTCCATGGCTTGTTCGAGCTGAGAATCTAAGTCCCACGCGTCTGCTGCGTCAATGGCTTCCTGAAGGATTCCCATTTCCGCGAGCAAGGTGTCGAAATCGGCGTCAGGTTCGGCCATTGCGAGAGAGATCTCGTTGAATCGGTCGACCTTGGCCTTGATAGGGCCAACACCTTCTTGCACGTTCTCGAGAACAGTTTTGCTCTCGTCAAGTTCAGGTTCCTGCATCAGGATGCCCACGGAGTACCCCGGGCTGAGTCGAGCTTCGCCGTTGCTGGGTGTGTCCAGCCCGGCCATGATTTTGAGGATGGTGGACTTACCGGCACCGTTGGGGCCGACAATTCCGATCTTCGCTCCGGGATAGAACGACATTGTGACATCGTCGAGAATGAGTTTGTCGCCCACTGCCTTTCGGGCGCGGACCATCGAGTAAACGTATTCGGCCATAGTCACCAGTCTATGGCGCGAGTGTTCCCTACTAGACAGGTTCCTGTGGCGAGCAGTGGAGCAGTGACCGTGTGAAGGCCTACATTGCCTTCCTGTCCAATCAGGCAGCCGCCATTCATCCGTACGGAAAACTGGAGGTTGTCGGCCTCGAGACCGACCGCGGTGGTGTCGGCCGTTAGCTCCATCGACGATTTGTCGAAGCCTGACTGGGCGAGGTGATCGACGATGTCTCGGCCTGACGCGTCGGGTTCTGCGCTCAGCAAAGCAGAGACCACCGCAGTGAAATAGGGCAAGTTGTCCTCGGCTGTGCCGCCTAACTGCAATTGCGGGGCGGCCGGCGGAGCAGATGATGAGGCTGAGGGCTGCACGGGGACACTTGGTTCAACCGGGTTGGTTGACTGCGTTGTGCAACCCGTAAGTCCAACGATGGCGACAACGGCGGCCACCGCCACACCTAACACCCGCGTATTCGTCACGCTCCGCATTTGTTCCCTCCCCCGCGGGCGCCGCTGCGCCCCGCGGGTGATTCTACGTCCCTGATATTGCACGGAACTGTCAGAGCTGACCGCGGGCAAACCTCAGAACGGGGTAGGTACGGCTTCCACATCGGTATACCCGTTCGCGAGACCGGGCTCCAGAACGGGGCGGCGGGCGGAGTCATCCGCTAACGATGTGGTACTGGTACTTAGCGAAGAGTGGCCGGCATAGTCCGCGGCATCGACGGTATCGCTGGGGAGCTCGCCTGCGTTGGCAGGGTCATCCTCAGTGTCAGCGCTACCGATGGTTTCTGAGTGCACATACTTTGCGGCGCCAAAACTGAGGTCGAGACCGATAGCTACGGCATCGACGTCAGCCGTTAAGCCTTTTTTATCGTCTTTCGTCCACTCCCGGATCGCGATCTTGCCATGCACTACAAGGTGCTGGCCTTTGACGACCGTTTCCGCGAGGTTTACGGCCAGTTGCCGAAACGCGGTCACGGTGTAGAACGACGTGGGACCGTCGATAAAGCCTTGTGTTGCTTTGTCGTATTTACGACGTGGGGTACCAAACCGAAAGCTGGTCAACACCAACCCCTCGGCGGTGTGGACTTTTCGGGGATCTGTTGCGATAAAACCTACGAGGGTAATGATGTCGTTCACGGTTCCTCCGTCGATAGGGTGTCGGCCGGGTCCGGGGTGATGCTCGTGCCGGGGTCATCGCCCCGGACCCGTTGGCTCCAGTAAAGGCGGAGAATGGGCGCGCACACGAACGGCCGACTCCAGTTGTGGAGTCGGCCGTTGCTGTGGCGCTGGGGAGGGAGAGGACTTCCCCTCCGTAACAATTAGTGTTCTCGGAAGTCGGGCCAATCGGTGCCGGGCACTAGCGCTGAGTGCAGCGCACTTTTCGCCACATCCAGGCTGGGATATACCCCGCGGGGCTCCGTATCTCCAAGCAGCCGGAAAGTGAAGCCGTCGTCGATCCGGTGAACGGAACCGATCGCTCCGGCTGGACCAAACGCCACCCAGCTTTGGTGAATCACTGGATCGTTACTCATCCTTGTGTCGCTCATCGTTGAGCTCCTTTCGTTGCCCCTCTATTGTGCAACGCGAAGCTTCAAACGAGCAGAATTATGACGCCAGGATGTATTGAGCGTACGACTTGCGGATCTTGTTGACCTTCGGCAGCGCAACGGCGAGGCAGTATCCCTGTCCGGGGTTCTTCGCAAAGAAGTCCTGGTGGTATTCCTCCGCGTCGAAGTACACGCCCAGCGGGCTGATCTCCGTGACAATGCCCCCATCCCAGTACTGGGCAGCGCGATCCCGTGCTGCTTCGAACTGTTCCTTCTGCGCGTCATCGGTGTAAAACATTGCGGAACGATACTGGGTGCCAACATCGGCGCCCTGCCGGTTGAGCTGACGCGGGTCGTGCAGGGTGAAGAACACGTCGAGAATAACCTCTGCGGGGATGACCTCGGGGTCAAAGGTGACTGCTACAGCTTCGGCATGACCGGTACGCCCGGTGCAGACGGCTTCGTAGCTGGGGTGCTCAGTTTCGCCACCTGTGTACCCGGACACCACATCAGACACACCCTGGAGGGTGCGATAGACAGCGTCGAGACACCAGAAGCAGCCACCGGCGAGAACGAATGTTTGCATGGAATGAGCCTACTTTCGATCGGGAACGGATACCTACGGCATCCAGTGGGCTAACAGTCGATAGGGCGAACACATTCCCGGCCCCGTGCCGCCCTAGAGTGTGAGGATGCCATACATTGCCAATGACGACAGATATTCCTCCATCGCATACAACCGTGCCGGGAAGAGTGGGCTGAAGCTTCCCGCGGT
>DASYMY010000458.1:0-1993 GCA_036008825.1 Glaciihabitans sp. | reverse complement strand
GTCTGGAGTTCCGGCAATGATTATGTTTGTCGCTGTGCCTGCAACGAGATTCACACTTACAGATTCCAGAGTTAGATTCACCACCGCCCCCGCGTTCACAGCGTCGTTTGTGAAAATACCGTTTGTGACGAAACCTGCATTTGTTGAGGTGTCGCTAAACGTGGCACTGAGCAGGTATTCCGCACCCGCATTTGTTGATGAATCACCAAAAAGCCCAGTGCAAGCTGCGCCAAAATGACCGTCAAATGTTACTGCCCCCCCGATATTGACAGAGCCGGTGACCTCTACGTTAGCAAGACTACAAGTTCCGCTACTGTGGAGTGCCGTAAGTGAATTTAGGAAGATAGAACCTGCGGGTCCGCTTGCTGGCGGTGTCACGGCATCGGGGATAATCACGTCATCGCCCGTTAGGGGAGCGTCCTCTGGACTCCACCCGCCACCATCATCCCAAGCGTTAAAGCCACTACTATTGACCCACGTCTTTGTAGCCATGCCTTAGATTTTCCACGCGAGGTATCGCGCGGCTCCGGTTGAGGGGAAGACGGAAACCGGGCCGATCCAGTTGTTGATTGGGGTGTAACCACCCTTGCCGTCGTCCTGCACAGGGCACGCCGCGAGGATGGAACTCAAGGAATCGGCCGCGGCATCCTCGCCGAGTTTCACAAACAGGGTGTCCGTGTCGAGGTTCTGGATAAAACCGCGCTCTCCAGCGGCCAGGGTGAACACGGTTCCCGTCGCGGTGCGAATGACAAAACTCGACGGCGGCGTGCTGCTCTGCGTGAGGGCCGCCGAAGGTCGGCCGATGGCGTCCACGGCGATCGGTTTGGCTTGGCCGGTCGAGTCAATGCCGAGTTGCACCACGGGATGAGGCGCAATGTCTTTCTGCCCTCCGAAGAGGAGGACCGAGTTGCCTGAAAGTGTGTTTCCCATGGTGCGCGAGGGTTAGCCGATGGTGACGTTGCGCGTGGCTTTGATGTACCAGACGCCGTTGTATGCCTCGATCTGCATGCCGTCTTGAATGGCGCCACCGAAGGTCGCCACGTCGCGCGAAGTGGTGCCGCCCGCAAAGCCTTCGGTGTGGGTGATCGTGTGCGCCTGCGCGGTCGTGGAGATGAAATTCATCTGCACGCCGTCATGAGTTCCAGCGGTGGGCGCGGCGAGCGTGGCCGCCAACACCCCGGCCTTCGTAAAGTAAACGGTGGCATCCTGAATGGTGATCGCGCCGTCCACGGCCATGACGACCGGCTTGCGCTTCGCCTGGAGCGAGCCGTCTGCGCCGACCGTGGCAACAGCCACTCCCGCGCCGTTATAGATGACGCCGTCGCGGACCCAAAAGGCGGGCTGATTGGTGAGCGCGTCGAGGAGGACATACGATCCGACAGCGGCGATAGGTTGGCGCAGCCCGGAAGTGATCTGCGCGAGGCGAATAAATGCGGCGAGGATGGAATCGAGGATCATGGTGAAGAAGTGGTTGGGTTGGTGACGTTTTGCCGCGTGGGGACGAAATCAGGGGCACGTCAAGTGCCGATTTCTGGCTTTGGTGCGTCGCGGGAGTAGATGTCTCGCTGCTTGGCAACAAATTGCTCCGCCGTCTCCATCGCGTCGCGGACGTGCGCGGCGATCTCACGGGCGTCGCGCTCCGTAGTCGTGTCCTTCAGTGTCTTCTCGGCATCCTCGCGCGGTTTCGTGATGGCCAGTTCGACGAACCAGAGGAAATCCGGATTGGCCAGGAGCCGCTCGCACTTCTCGACTCCATACCCGGCAGCCTCCATTTTTGTGCTCATGCGGTGGCGAGTGCGGCGCCTGCGGGCGCGGTGGGTGCTGGTTTGATCGTGGCCGGCGCAGCACGCGGTTCCTCTTCGTCCGGCGGCTTCTCATCCGGAGAGCCTGGCGTGATGCCGATTTTCTGTAGAGCTTGCGCCCTTTCGGAGGGAAGCAGGTCTTTGTAATTGATCGAAAACGATTCTTTCGGCGGTTCCTTTGGAGCCTGCCG
>DASYMY010000457.1:0-11457 GCA_036008825.1 Glaciihabitans sp. | reverse complement strand
CTTCGACGAGGTGGGGCGTTATGGCGCCTTCCTCTTCCTCGATTTACTCTTTGGCGTTGTGGCGCTCGTTTTGCTGCCATTCCGGCGACGTAAACCGCTACTCATCGCTGTCCTTGCCGCCGCGATCAGCTCGGTCTCCGCTCTGGGGTTTGGCGCAGTTACGATCATCGTGATTTCGCTCGCCACTCGTCGCAAGGTTGCCGAAATTGCCATCGTCTCCTCGGTCATGATGGTTGCAGTTGCCGCGTCTTCGGTGGACCCCCGCTCCGCATATGGTGCCCCGACCAGCATCATCGTGGTGCTCGCAGTGGGGGCTGGCTACCTCGCCATCTGTATTCTGATCGGCCTCTATATTGGTGGCCGGCGGGAGCTTCTTATCTCCCTTCACGAGCGCGCCAAGCTGGCAGAAACCGAACAGGCGGCCCGACTTGAGCAAGCCCGTGCCAGCGAGCGCACCACCATCGCACGCGAGATGCACGATGTGCTCGCCCACCGCCTTTCGCTGGTTGCCCTGCACTCGGGAGCCTTGACCTACCGTGACGACCTCACCCGGGAAGAAACCGCATCCACCGCGGGAATCGTTCGGGACAACGCCCACCTAGCATTGACCGAGTTGCGTGAAGTGCTCGGTGTTCTCCGCGACACCACCGCCACCGCTGTCGCCGCCCCTCAACCAACACTGACCGCGCTGCCCGAGCTACTGGAGCAGAGCCGACTGGCCGGCACCGCGGTGACAAATCAGATCGATCCGGCCATCGCCGAGGCCATCCCCACGCTGCCAGAGAGCACCAGTCGTCACGCGTTTCGTATCATCCAGGAGAGCCTGACCAATGCCCGCCGTCACGCCGCGGGCGCACCGGTTGAGCTCAGCATCACGGGAGATATTGGCGAGCGACTCGTCATCCAAATCAGCAACCCGCACACCGAGACCATGCTGCCACCCACCGAGGCAGCAGATCCCAGCGAGGCAACCCACACGATGGCCCTCAGCTCCGGGCTTGGCCTGCCGGGACTCGAAGAACGCGCGCGCTTAGCCGGCGGCACACTGGTCTACGGCGTCGAGGGTGACCAATTTGTGGTGAAAGCATGGTTGCCGTGGACCCCTTAGAACCCATCCGCGTGGTGCTCGTCGACGACGAAGCGCTCGTCCGCACCGGACTGCGCCTTGTCCTCGGCGGGGACCCCAGCATTTCCGTAGTGGGCGAAGCCGGCGACGGTATCGAGGCGGCGACCGTCATCACCCAGACCAATCCCCACGTTGTTCTGATGGATATACGGATGCCTCGGCGCACAGGTCTTGGGGCAACCGAGTTGCTATTAGCGAGTCATCCGCAGCTCAAGATCATTGTTCTGACCACGTTTGATACCGACGACATGGTGCTCAGCGCGCTGAGGCTGGGCGCGAGCGGGTTTTTGCTTAAGGACACGGCGCCGCACGAGCTGGTGGCGGCGGTGCGACAGGTGGCGGAGGGGCGGTCCATTCTGTCGCCGTCGGTCACCGAGCAACTCATTAGTGCGGTGGCACGGCAGCCGCATCCGGCTGAGCGCTCCGTCGCACGGCAACGGCTGGCGCGCCTGACCGAGCGGGAACACGAGATCGCGCTCGAGATTGCGCGAGGCCACTCCAACACTCAGATTGCGGCCGAACTGTATGTGAGTGTGGCGACCGTGAAAACGCACATCGGGCGGGTGTTCGACAAACTTGAGGCGGTCAACCGGGTGCAGGTGGCGATGTGTGTGCACAGCGCCGGGTATCCGTAGGCGCCGCTGCGGAAAGTTAGCGGATGTCCGTATCGCTTGTGGGGTTGGCGCCGGGGTCAGTGGTGGGTTGCGGGGTGGGCTCCGTTGACTCGATCACGACAGAGCCGGTAGTGGCGCGGCGGTCGGCGCGACGGTCGAGAATGATGGCGATGAGCGCGCCAACAATCACACCACCGGTGACACCGAACAGGGCGAAATAGCCGAACAGGGCACCAAATCCGACCGCGGGATCCACCGGGTACAGGGCAGTGGCTATGAACGTCGCTATTGCGCCGACTCCGCCGCCCAGGATCAGGAAGGTCGGGAATTTGGGCGCACGCCGAATTCGAACGTCACTCTGCTTTTCTCGGGCGTCACTCACACCACTATTGTCTCACTCCCTACCAGGGAGAGCACTGGCCGCGACCGGGGAGCGGTATCAAAAGCGTTACTGTGCTGGACGCTGCACGGGGAGGTATCCGCTGAGATCGGCGCGTTGGCCGGAGGCAGAAACTCGGCCGGCGGCGAGCGCCTCGCTCCAGTCGAGCGACCCCGTGGCCAGAGCGATCCAGGTTGGTGCGTCCATCTCGACGACGTTCGGCGGTGTTCCCCTGGTGTGACGGGGGCCTTCGATGGCCTGAACGGCGCCAAACGGTGGCACTCTCACCTCCACCGTGTTGCCCTCCGCGTTCTCGGCCAACAATTGCAGCAGGTACCGCACGGCGGTCGCGGTGGCCTCACGATCGGCCTCTCCACTGAGAGCCAACCGGATGCTTGCTTCACCAACGATTCCCACAATTTTTGCCTTAGCCATTGTTCAACGGTAGCCGCTGGGTGGTAAGCCCGCGAGAGAGTCCGCATACTCGCGAAATACCGTGTGTGGCTGCCGCAGGGTGGATTGGCCCCGGTAACCTGAGCAGGTGCGAATTCTTGTCCTCGGCTCCGGTGCCCGCGAGCACGCCATCATCACGTCCCTGCTCAGCGAGAATGCAGGGCACGAGATCACCGCTGCGCCGGGAAACGCCGGTATCGCCGCAGATGTTCCCGTCGTCGCCCTCGACCCCACCAACGGTGCGGTTGTCGCCGGCTACGCCATCGACAACGAGATTGAGCTGGTGGTCATCGGGCCAGAAGCTCCCCTTGTTGCCGGTGTTGCCGACAAGCTGCGTACCCGCGGAATTGCCGTGTTTGGCCCGGGCAAAGCTGCCGCAGCGCTTGAGGGCAGCAAAACCTTCGCCAAACGGGTGATGGATGACGCGGGTGTTCCCACCGGTCGTGCCGCTCGGGTGGGCACTCTGGCCGAAGCCACAGCGGCCATTGACGAGTACGGCGCCCCCTACGTGGTCAAAGCCGACGGTCTCGCCGCGGGCAAGGGTGTGCTGGTCACCCCTGACCGCGCGGCAGCTCTCGCTCACGCCGAATACTGGTTGCACCACGGCAGTGTGCTCGTCGAAGAGTTTCTCGCCGGTCAAGAAGTCTCACTCTTCCTGCTGAGTGACGGCCACAACGTTCTTCCGCTGTCCCCCGCCCAGGACTACAAGCGCATCTTCGACCACGATGAAGGGCCCAACACCGGCGGAATGGGCGCATACTCGCCCCTGCCGTGGCTGCCGGAGGGCTTCGTCGACGAGGTCATCACGACCGTGGCAATTCCCACGATTCGTCAGCTTGCCGAAGAGCAGAATCCGTTCATCGGGCTGCTCTACTGCGGCCTCATCATCACCCCACAGGGTGTACGAGTGATCGAGTTCAACGCCCGCTTTGGTGACCCAGAAACGCAGGTTGTTCTCCCCCGCCTGATCACCCCACTGAGTGGCCTGCTCTACGCGGCTGCCACCGGCGGTCTGGGCTCGCTGCCCCGCCCAGAATTCACGGACGAGGTTGCGGTTACCGTTGTGCTCGCCAGTGAGGGATACCCGGAGGATCCGATCACCGGGCGCCCCATCGCCGGACTCGACACGGTGAAGCAGAACCACGATGTCAGTGTCGCGCACGCTGCAACCGCTCTTCACGACGGCGGATACCTCGCCACCGGCGGTCGCGTGCTCAGTGTGGTTGCCCTCGCCCCCACCTTTGCTGACGCGCGGAAGAAGGCATATGCCGCGCTGGGAGACATCCGCCTTGAAGGTGGGCAGTACCGCACCGATATTGCGGAGCGGGTGTCCTAATGGCCATCGCGAGCGCTGAAATTTCGGGCTGGACACACAGTTATTCAGGCAAGGTGCGCGACTTGTATACCTCCGAGGAGCATCCCGGACGGGTATTGATGGTCGCCAGCGACCGGGTGAGTGCGTTTGATCACTTGCTCGAGCCGCCGATTCCGCACAAGGGTGAGTTGCTGACCCAGTTGAGCATTTGGTGGTTTGACCAATTGCAGGGGGTCGCGAATCATTTGGCGCCGGTGGCGGAGCGCTCAGCCGTTCCTGCCGAAGTTGCCGGTCGTTCTATGCTCGTCAAGACGCTGGAGATGTACCCCATCGAGTGTGTGGTGCGCGGCTACCTGTCGGGCAGTGGCTGGGTTGAGTATCAAGAAAGCCAGAGCGTCTGTGGTGTGGCGTTGCCGGCCGGACTGCAGGATGGCGACCGGTTGCCCGAGCCCATTTACACTCCGGCGTGGAAAGCCCCCATGGGCGAGCACGACGAGAACATTTCGTTTGAGCGCACGGTAGAAATCGTTGGCGAAGACATCGCCACCCAACTGCGCGACACCTCGCTGGCGATCTTCTCTCGCGCCTCGATGATCGCGGAGCTGCGTGGGGTGATTTTGGCCGACACGAAATTCGAGTTTGGTGCCGACCCCGACAACGGCGGTGCCCTCACCCTGGGCGACGAAGTGCTCACCTCGGACAGCAGTCGCTACTGGGACGCCGAAGTGTATGCCGCAGGCGACCGCACGGCGAGCTTCGACAAACAAATTGTGCGCAACTGGCTGCTGGCGAATTGGGACAAATCCGGCACCCCACCAACCCTGCCCTACGAGATTGTGGCGCAAACCGCCGCCAGGTACCGCGAGTTGATTGAGCGCCTCACTTTCTAACCGGGAATAGTTGAAGCTTCAACTAAGTTGTAGTGTGGGAACCGGAAAGGGCCCCACCATGTTGCACAGCACCGACCTTCTCGCCGCAGACACCTCGATGGGCCCGGTGACCCTCCTTGTTGCCGACCTCGACGCGATGACCGCGTACTACCGCGATGCGGTCACGCTGCGAGTTATCGCCGAGGCTCCCGGGCGCGTCACTCTGGGTCGAGGCTCAACCGAGCTGGTCATCCTCGAGCACTCCCCGCAACTGAAGCATGCCTCCCCTGGGCAGGCCGGGTTGTTCCACACGGCCATCCTGTTTGACTCAGAGGCCGCCCTCGCTGCGGCCCTCTACTCGGTCGCTCAGCACTCCCCCGGAACCTTCACCGGCAGCGCTGACCACCTCGTCAGCAAAGCCTTCTACTTCAACGACCCCGAGGGCAACGGCATTGAGCTGTATTGGGATCGCGACCGGAGCCAGTGGAGCTGGACCCACGGCTCCATTGACATGGCCACCCTGCACCTGGACCCCAACCAGTTCCTACAGGAGAATCTGACCCAGGAGACCGTGGAAAACCCCGAGGTTGGCTCCGCCGTTGTTGGCCACGTACACCTCTCGGTCGGTGACACCCAGACGGCACGGGAGTTCTACATTGATCGGCTGGGGTTCGAATCCACCTTTGAAATGAACGGCTCGGCCCTGTTTGTCAGCGCAGGCAAATACCACCACCACATGGCCATGAACGTCTGGAACAGTCGGGGCGCAGGGCGCCGTCAGGCCACACTTGGTCTCGCCCAGATCGACATCGTTTTACCCACGGCAGGTGACCTGGGCGCCCTCACCGAGCGGATGAAACACTTCGGTATCGATACCCGCGACGACGGCAAGACCCTCGCTATCAGCGACCCGTGGGCGAACCTTCTCCGGGTGACCACCGCGTCATAGTCAGCGGAACACAACATACGCAACCTGTAGTTGGATAAGGGGTGTGCCAGTGAACCCACGAATGAGTCGCCTGATCGCCCTGCTGCTCTCCCCTGTTCTGCTGGTGCAGGCTCGCGCTTTGCGCCGTGCCACCCCGATTTTGCCCGACGCCGCCCAGCCGTGGACGGGCGAAAGCGCAGGCCCTGACCCCGTGCGGATTCTGGTGCTCGGTGATTCCACCGCTGCGGGCGTTGGCGCCGAGAGCCATCACGATGCCCTTCCCGGCAACTTGGCCAGGGCACTGCAGGAGAATTGGCAGCGGGGTTCCACGTGGAACGCTCTCGGCGAAAACGGTGCCACAGCCCGCGACATTGTCGAGCGCTATCTGGATTCGGCAACGGTTGCTCGCTACGACCTCATTTTTCTCAGCATTGGCGCCAACGACGCTCTCACGGTGCGCTCTCGGGGTGCTTTTCGCCGAGACATCCGCATCATTCTGCGTCGGTTGCGAGCCGTGAATCCGGACGCGCTCATTGTGGTGTCGAGCTTGCCCGCGTTTTTCCGGTTTGAACTGCTTCCGAACCCGCTGCGCTGGATTTTGTACCTGCACTCCCAATCGTTGGAGCTGGCGGCCCGCCGGGTTGTTGCCGGCGAGCCCGGTGTGCTGATGTCGCCACCGCCGCCGCCCTACACGGCTAACTTCTTCGCCAGCGACCGGTTTCATCCGAGCGCCAGCGGATACCGCGACTGGGCCCTGTTCGCCCTCGCCGACTCAGGGCTCATTGACGCGCCCGCAGAAGCACCCACCCCGTGAGCGCACCGATTGCCCCTCTGACCAGCATCGACGAGGTTGTTCGCAGCATTACTGAGCTCGCCAACCGCTCCGCCGGGCGCATTATTGTTGGGGTGACTGGCGCTCCCGGTTCCGGCAAATCCACCCTGTGCGCGCAGCTGGTTGAGGCTTTGGGCGCCTCGGCAGCATTGCTGCCCATGGACGGATTCCACCTGCAGCAGGCCCGCCTCGTCGAGCTCGGTCGCCGCGACCGGATGGGCGCCCCTGACACCTTCGACGTTGACGGCTTTGTTGCTGCCCTGCACGCGGTGCGCGCCGCTGATCTCGCCCACACCGCTGTGACCGTGCCCGGATTCGACCGCGAGAGCGAAGAAGCCATTGCCGACGCGATCACCATTTCCGCCGACGCCGGCATCGTTGTTGTCGATGGCAACTAACTTCTGCTGGCCACCAACGGCTGGGAGGAGGTCGCGCCGCTGCTCGACCTCACCTTTTTTATCGACCTCGACCAGCGAATTCGCCACTCCCGCCTGATTGAACGGCACATTCGATACGGCAAATCAGTAGCGGATGCCACAGCCTGGGTGCTTGGACCCGACGAGGCAAACGCCCAATTGATCGCCGCAACAGCGGCCGGTGCTGATCACCTGATCCGTCTCACGCCGGCGCGACTGCCGGAGGGCGGCTAGACTGGACTTCTACGCCCACTGACGAATTCTCTGGAGTATCTGGTGCCCACAATCGTCGTCGAGGTCATGCCCAAGGCCGAATTGCTTGACCCACAGGGAAAGGCCGTTGCCGCTTCCCTCGCCCGTTTGGGTAAAACCCAGTTCACCGGTGTTCGCATCGGCAAACGCTTTGAAGTGAGCGTTGATGGACCGGTGACCGAAGAGACACTGGTCGAGCTGCGCTCCCTGGCAGTTGACATGTTCTCCAACTCGGTCATCGAGGATGTTGTGGAGATCACCGTCGACGGTGCCGCCGTTCCCACGGTCAGCGAACTCAACGGAGTTGTGGCCGGAGAGACCCACTAATGCGTATCGGCGTTATCACCTTCCCCGGATCGCTTGACGATCGGGACGCGCAGCGTGCCATCACCGCCGCGGGAGCAACCCCCGTGGCGCTCTGGCACGGAGAACACGACCTGCACGGCGTTGACGCCATCGTTTTACCCGGCGGGTTCAGCTACGGCGACTACCTGCGTGCCGGCGCAATCGCCAGCCACGCCCCCATCATGGCCGAGGTAATTGACGCTGCGGCAAAAGGTGTTCCCGTACTCGGAATCTGCAACGGATTCCAGATGCTCGCCGAGGCACGCCTCGTGCCCGGTGCTCACACCCGCAACGCCCACCAGCAGTTCATTCGCCGTGACCAGAAACTGCGGGTCGAAAACACCTCCACTGCATGGACCAACGAGTTCACCGCTGGCGCCGAGATCATCATCCCGTTGAAGAACGCCGACGGCCGCTACATTGCTGACGCCGAAACTATCAAAAAGGTCGAAGGCGAAGGCCTGGTGACGTTCCGTTACCTCGACGTCAACCCCAACGGGTCGATGAACGACATCGCCGGCGTTACCAACGAGCGCGGCAACGTTGTGGGGCTGATGCCTCACCCCGAGCATGCGATCGAAGCCGGATTTGGCCCAGACACGTCCCTGGCCATGGCCTCCGGCACCGATGGGCTGGCGTTCTTCACCAGCGCCATCCGCGCCCTCGCCGCGGTCTAAGCTCGGCGTCGCCTTCAACCTCTGACGCCAGCTAACCCTTACGGCGCCTGACCCTGACGCCAGTTAGCGTCGTGCCGACGGTGCTTCGCTGTCTGGCAGTTCGTCGGCCGTCTCGAAGTCGGTTTCCGCTGGCATCATGAGCCCTGTTTCGGGATCGGCTTGCCGGATGATCGGGATCGCCGAGGTGAACATACTCGCGCGTTCTTCGGCATCCGCATTGCCTGTAAAAAGACCCACCTGGTCGGTGTGGGTGCGTTCGACGGGGCGAGCGGTCGCTTTGGGCTCTTCCCCCACCATTTGAACGCGAGTGCGTGGCATTCCGGCCGGGTCTTGTTCGTGAATCCACTGCACCATTTCTTCGCGAATGTAACAGCGCAGGTCGAAGAGCGTTGGGGCGTCAACCGCGGTGACAAGGATACGCACGCGCACAAACCCGCCAACGGCGTCGGTGACCTGCAGCACAGAGGCGCGGCCATCCCAAATGTCGGTGTTCGCCAGCACCACCTCAAGTTGCTGGCGCATGGCGGCGGGGCTGACGCGCCAGTCCAGATCCAGCTCGATGGAGCCCAACAGCTCACTACTGTTGCGGGTCCAGTTCTCGAACGGGGTAGTGGTGAAGTAGGTGGAGGGAAGCACCAATCGGCGGTCATCCCAAATGTGCACCACAACGTAGGTGAGGGTGATCTCCTCGATCCGCCCCCACTCTTTCTCCGCAATCACCACGTCGTCAACACGGATGGCGCCACTGAAAGCGAGTTGCACACCGGCAAACACATTGGCGAGGGTGGACTGGGCGGCCAGACCGGCAACGATACTGACCAGGCCAGCGGAAGCCAGCAGGGACGCACCCAGAGCTTGCACACCGGGGAAGGTCAACATAATGGCGGCGACCGCAAGAATGGCGATCACAGCAACACCCAATCGACGCACGATCGCCAACTGGGTGTGCATTCGCCGAGCAACCTTGTTGTCGGCAATGTCGGTGCGATAGCGGGCCATGCCCAAACTGATGGTGAACGACAACAACCCGGCGGCTAGCCATGCGCTGGTCGCAATAGTCGCAATGCGGAACACCTGATCGATGGCCGGCTTCCACTCCGGCACCGGAAGGGTTATCGTCACCGCAACCCACACCGAAATAATGGCAATCAGCAAACGGAACGGATGCCTCGCGCCGCTCGACAACGCCTTGGGCCACTCTCTTTTATGGGTGGCTGCGCGCAGAGCATATTTGGTGATGGTGATGATGATCAGCGCGACGATCAACGCGATCACAACGGCTATCGGAAGGCCAAGCCACGATCTCCACTCAAATTCTTCGAACACCCACAACCTCCAGTCTTCCGTCAGCATTCTCCAGCGTAGGCGAGCAGCCTATGAATGCTGTGCTCGCCGGTTGTCCAGGCGGTCTTCGTTACACTCTGAGCCATGGCGCCCCGACATTTGTTTCGCACCTTTGCTATCGCCGAGGCCATCACCTGGACGTTTCTGATCGCAGGAATGCTGCAGAAGTACGTTTTCGAAGCTGGCGAGTGGGGTGTCAGCATCGGGGGCTTTCTCCACGGGCTTATCTTCATCGCGTATGGGATGACCGTCCTGCTGGTTGGCGTCAACCAGCGCTGGTCTGCCGGGCTAATGGTGACCGCCGTCGCGACCGCCGTGATCCCCTACGCCACTATCCCCTTTGAGATGTGGGCCACTCGCACGGGCAAACTGCAGGGTGCCTGGTTGCGCGAACCCACCGGCGACCGGCACGATAACGCCTGGTACGCGCGGCTGCTGCGCTGGATGCTCGCCCACCCCATCATCTTGACCGTGGTGTTTGTGGTGGCCCTTGCCACGATTATGACCGTGCTACTCGTGCTGGGCCCTCCCGGCGGTGGCAACTAACACCTTCCCGTCCGACACACCCGCACCCGGTCGCCTCAGCCGTACCCGCACGGCAAGGGCAGCGCAGGCCACCACGGCAAGCCCGCCTGCCACCGTTACCCAGGTGAGCGTCTCCCCGAGGAGGAGGGCAGCCCACAGGATACTGAGAACCGGTTGGATGAGCTGAACCTGGCTGACCTGCGCCATTGGACCGATAGCAAGACCTCGATACCAGGCGAAGAACCCCAAAAACATACTGACAACCGCGAGGTAGCCAAACGCTGCCCACTCGACTGGGCTCGCCTGGGGCGGTTGCTGTACCGCGGCGATAACGGTCAGTACCAGCATCAGGGGCGAGGCAAGCACCAGCGCCCACGACACCGTCTGCCACGAGCCCAGTTCACGCGCGAGCAAACCACCCTCGGCGTACCCGATCGCCGCGGCCACAACCGCGGCGAACAGTAACCCGTCCGACGCGGTGGGTGGCGCCATACCCCCGCCTTGCACGCACGCGAAGATCACGGCGACTACCGCACCTACGGCGGCCATCACCCAAAATAACCTCGACGGGCGCTCCCGTCCGCGAAGGGACGCTATGACCGCGGTCACCGCGGGAAGCAGTGCAATAACTACCGCGCTGTGACTGGCCGAGGCGGAGGTCAACGCGAATGAGGTGAAGAGCGGAAACCCGATCACGACCCCGCAGGCCACCACACCCAAACGAAGCCACTGAATACCCTGCGGGAGGTGCTGTCTCGTCAAGGTCAGCGCCGCGGCGGCGAGAAGTGCCGCAATAACGGCCCGTCCGGAGCCAATGAACAGCGGGGATAGCCCTCCAACGGCCACCCGGGTGAACGGCACGGTGAAAGAGAAGGCCAGCACCCCAACCAGACCCCAGATCAACCCCCATCGGCTAAGGGATATCGGAGCCCGCAAAACGGGAGTAGCGCTACTGTTGTCCGTCATGGACAACGATAGCAGTGCTCGGATTGCGCATGACCTCCGACGGTGGATCTCTACGGCCGCTGCTGGAGCTCAACTGCCCTCGACCCGCGAATTGGTCGCCACCCACAACGCCAGTCCTGTCACCGTTCAGAAAGCCTTGCGCACCCTCACCGCGCAGGGGCTGATCGAAAGCCGACCCGGCGTGGGCACGTTTGTGCGAGCGGCGCGCAGCGCTCGCCCGCTTGACTACGGCTGGCAGACCGCCGCGTTGGGCTCACCGGCCACACGGATCCCGGTGTCATCCGCGGCCATGCGACCTACCCCGCAGGGTGCACTGGCTCTGCACTCCGGATACCCGGATCGAGAGCTGCAACCCGAGCGGTTGGTTCGCGCGGCATTGGCCCGCGCTACCCGCAGCGACGCCGCCGTGACCCGCT
>DASYMY010000456.1:0-4878 GCA_036008825.1 Glaciihabitans sp. | reverse complement strand
TCGACGGGGATGGGGGTATTTTCTTTTGGCACACCCCCAATCTACGCGGTATGGGGGTGTGCCAGCGAGGCGTCACGGGATCGCGAGCTTAGACGCGCGGTTCCCAGCGGAACATGGCGCGTGCGGCGAAGGCTGCGATGGCAGCCCACGCCAGGCTCGGCAGCAGCAGAACAGCGAGGTTGCCCATGTCGCCGCCGTTCCACGCGACACCAACAAGTTCTGCGATTCCGCCGCCGGGGAGGGCTCGTTTTACCCAGATCAGATCGGCAGGGTTGGACATCATCGCCCAGAATGCGACGCCGAGGGTGACGAAGAACAGCGGCAAGGTGGTGATCTGCGCGTGCTCTGGGGAGGTGGTGATGCCGGCGGTTGCCAGGGCGAAGCCCACAAACATGATCTCCGTCAGTAGCACGGCAACAACTAGCAAGCCCACGTTCACGGGCGGCTGATCGGCGGTGGCGCCGAGGATGGCAAGGACCACTCCCACCTGCACCACGCTGACAATCACGATGGGCATAACGAGTCCGCCAATGATGGTGGAATCGGAGGCGGCACCACTGCGCAGCCGCTTCAAGAACAGATTCTGCCGACGCGCGGCGAGCGTTGTTGTGGCGGTCACGTACGTGCCGAGGGCGATCATCACCATAATCTGCAGCGTCGCCACTCCCCCGTAGCTGCCCGCATCGGGCACGGAAAGAATCAGAAACGCCCCAAAGGCGAGCGGCATCAAGACAGCACACGTGGCAACAAGCCGGTTGCGGAACAGCATTTTCAGTTCCGCGTTAGCAATAGAAAACATTTATCTCTCCTGAAACACAATATGAAGGAAGGCGGATGACTCTGCGCTGACGACTACTGAGCTGCGAGGCTGCGGAAGACGTCTTCCAGGCTGGAGGGGGTCGCGCTGAGACGGTCGAGCGTCACGCCGGTGCTCTCTGCCCACTTCAAAAGAGTGGTCAGGTCGTATTGCAGGTCCATAGTTTCCACCACAGTGAGCTTGTTCTCGCTGGCACGAACGGGCAACGGCAACTCCACGCCCGACGGCGCAATAAAGCTGATCCGCGACGGTCGCTCAGCAACAAGTTCGGTCAGCGTGCCCTGCTGAGCCAGCACACCTTTGTGCATCAAACCGATGCGGTCGGCGTGCTTTTCAGCTTCCTCGAGGTAGTGGGTGGTGAGGATAACGGTGGTGCCGCTGGAGCGCAGGTCTCCAACTATCTCCCACAGCCGGTCTCGGGCGGTGGGGTCAAGTCCCGTAGTTGGCTCGTCCAGAAAGACCAGCTCGGGGGTGCCCCAGATAGCGATAGCGAAGTCGAGTCGTCTGCGCTCACCTCCCGAAAGCTGGCCGACCCGGGTGTCCCGTTTTGAGCCGAGCTCCACGGCATTAACCAGTCGGTCAGCGTCATCCGCCCGTCCGGAAATGCTTCCGCCTAAGCGCAAGGATTCAATGACAGTGAGTTCGGCAGCGAAGCCGGACTCCTGCAACATAATGCCAACACGAGGGCGGATGTCGCGACGGTTGGTGGGTGCGCCGCCGAAGACGGAAACGGTGCCGGAGGTGGGGGTGCGGTGGCCTTCGAGGGTTTCGAGGGTGGTGGTCTTGCCTGCCCCGTTGGTGCCGAGCAGTGCGTAGAGTTCCCCGCGGCGCACCGAGAAGCTGAGTTTGGTGACGGCGGCGAATTCGCCGTGCGATCCGTAGTTGTAGGAGAGGTCGGTGGCCTCCACCACGGTGTCGTTGGGGTCACGGGTGGAACGGGAAGTGGTCGGGCCACTGCTGGGCTGAAGTGTGGTCATGCCCTCAGTCTGGTCTGAGGTTTTGTCGACGAATAGTGTCAGGGTGCAGCTTTTGGCTGTGACATTTGTCATACATATTTGGGGCGGGGCGTCACTGTGGGCAGCACCGCTGGGATGGCACTCTTGAAGGGTGACAATTTTGGGTGCATCACCGCCGGCCGCCAGTACGTCAACCGCCAATCCGTCGATCGCTACCTCGTCGAGCGCCAAGCCGGGAGCGGATGCTGCACAGGCGATGAAGCGGATGCACCGGTACACCACCGGAACCACCGTTGCGGTGGCCGTAGTGTTCGTTCTATACAGCCTGGGCCTGACCCAGACGCCCGTGTTGATAGTGGCCGTTCTTTTGTCCGCTGGCTTTGTCGTCGCCCTGATGTTCTTCTGGTCCCACCCATCACCGTTGTGGCTGAGTGTCGCCGCGGTGGTCAGTTCACTGGGGGTATGGTCCGGCAGTGTAGCGCTGCAGGATTCACCCACAACCAGCGTGCTGTTCAGCCTTGCCGCCGCGGTGATTCTGACCCAACGGGGCTGGCCGCCGCTGGCGTGGATTGCCGCCGGGTTGGTGGTCGTGCTCGCCCCTGTTGGGGTGATGTGGCTGGTTGATAGCTCCGCCCTCTGGGAGGCATACACCGTTGTGGCCTCTATCTCCTACGCCTGTTCTATGGTGGTATTCCTCCTCAACCGCTACGGCTGGAACCGCTATCTTGAACTCGATGCGGCGCGGCGGACGGGTGAAGAGCTGGCCGTCGCGCAGGAGCGTTACCGGTTCGCCGCCGACCTCCACGACATCCAAGGCCACACTCTGCATGTGCTTCGCCTCAAAACCCAGCTGGCGGACAAGCTGATAGATCGGGATCCCGCCGCGGCCCACCAACATCTGGCGGAAGCACAGGACCTCATCGCGGAGACCCTCGCCAACACTCGCAGTCTCGCATTCGGCGAGCGCACCATTACGGTCGCGGGTGAGTTGGCCAATGCGCGCCAGTTATTTGCCGCCGCCGGAATCGCCTGCACGGTGGAGGATCAGTCCCCCTCAGAGTCAACCGCCGCTCAGGTCAACGAGGAGCTCCTGGGATTGGTGGTGCGCGAAGCGACCACCAACATCTTGCGGCACGCTCAACCCACTGCGGTAAGCGTGCGGCTCAACCCGGGACGAGTGACCATCCGCAATGACGGGGCAACTGACACTCGTCGTCCATTGAGCGGTTTGGCGCGGTTGGCAGAACGGTTTGAGGCCATCGGCGGTTCACTCACCACCACAACGGCGGCCGGTATTTTCACCACGGAGGCACACACGCGATGATCACTGTTCTCTTGGCAGACGACGAGAATCTGTTGCGCGGAGCACTGGCGGCGCTGCTGGATCTGGAAGGCACCATCGAGGTGGTCGCCCAAGCCGAATCGGGTACGGAAGCCGTCGCGCTTGCCGCTACCCACCGCCCCGACGTCGTCTTACTTGACCTGGAGATGCCGGGGATGGACGGTATTGATGCTGCAACAACGATCCTCGCCCAGCGCCCGGATCAGGCCATCATTTTGCTCACCAGACACGGTCGGCCGGGAGTGTTGCGCCGAGCACTGGCCGCTGGTGTGCGCGGTTTCCTCTCTAAGTCGGTTGACCCGGAACGGTTGGCGCGCATCATCGCCGATGTGCACGCCGGGCAGCGGTACATTGACTCCGAGATTTCGACAGCCGCCATGATGGACGATTGCCCGCTCACCGAACGAGAACTCGATGTGCTGCGACTCACGGTCGACGGGCTGTCAGTTCGCGAGATGGGCTCCCGTCTTCACCTCGCCTCAGGAACCGTGCGCAACTACCTCTCCGCTGCCATGCAAAAAACGGGAACATCGTCCCGGCACGAAGCGGGCCGCATCGCCCACCAACGCAGCTGGCTGTAGCGCCGTCGGCTATCGCGCCGCGGGCTGTGGTCGCACCGCTAATGGAGTGCTGGGAGGCTAGAGGGCGCCCACCCAGATCGAGGTGATGGCTTGTTCCCCCAGGTCAACGTCGACCGTTTCGTTGTCATCGCGCAGCACGCTGACGACAAACGACCCACCAAACGGAGTGCGTCCAACCACGCTCAGGCGGGTGTCCACGGTGATCGATTCCGCTTCCAGGTGGCGCAGAAGTGTGGGGTCGCTATCACTAATACGCACTACCGGAGCGGATGTCCCCTGCCCGGCATCTCGCAACAAAATGGCTGCGGGTTGCACAATCTCCCCCGTGCGGGACGGAATCGGATCCCCGTGCGGGTCACGGGTGGGATGCCCAAGCTGGTCGTCGATGGCGTTGAGAAGGCGGTCGCTGAGGGTGTGCTCAAGCACTTCCGCTTCGTCGTGTACCTCGTCCCAGCCGTACCCGTACTGGCTGACCAGCCACGTTTCGATGAGGCGATGGCGACGAAGCATCCGCACCGCTAGATCTGTGCCAAGTGGGGTGAGGGTGACCGCTCCGTAGGGAACGTGGGTAACTAGACCTTGAGCGGAGAGCTTTTTGACCATTTCGGTTACCGAGGAGGCGGCCAGACCCAACCGGGCGGCGAGCGCCGAGGTGGTGATGGGTAGGTGTTGCCATTCGGTGTGCGCGTAGATGGCTTTGACGTAGTCTTCGGCGACGGTGCTGGGGGTCACGGTGCTGGGGGTCATTGTTGGGTCACCATTTTTCGGGAACGTCGCCATCCGGTTACAACTCCGCCGCGAGCGCCAAAGAGGTAGGCGAGAGCGAATGCGGTTGCCTGGGCGAGAACAACCGCGCCACCGGTGGAGACATCAAAATAGTAGCTGGCGTAGATACCCGCGACGGCGGCGGAGACCGTGACCAGAACAGACAGTGCAATCATTCGGTCGAAGCGGGTGGTCATCAGGTAGGCGGTGGCGCCCGGGGTAATGAGCATGGCGACGACCAGCACAATTCCGACCGCTTGCAGGGCGACCACTACGGTCAGAGCGAGTAAGCCCAGGAGCAGCACACTGAGGAAGCGGGTGCTGATTCCCAACGCGTTGGCATGGCTGGGGTCAAACGCGAACAGGGTCAGGTCGCGACGCTTGATCAACAGGATTGCCGTAGCGATCATCCCAATC
>DASYMY010000455.1:0-14413 GCA_036008825.1 Glaciihabitans sp. | reverse complement strand
TGATGGGTTCCGCGCCGGGAGCGTTTGCCGAATATGTCTCCGTGGCCGAACGGAAAGTGCGCCCAACGCCGCGCACCCTCGATCCCGTGCACGCTGCGGCACTTCCGATCTCGGGAAACACCGCGCTGGAAGCCGTCCGGGACGCAAGCGTCAGTGCCGGTGACCGTGTACTTGTGCTGGGTGCAGGCGGCGGAGTGGGCCATTTTGCCGTGCAGCTCGCCGTCGCTCGTGGAGCCACCGTCACGGGCGTCTGCAGCGCAGGCAAAACCGATTTTGTACTTTCACTCGGAGCAACAGACATCATCAACTACGCAGAGGCGGATGTCACAACGCTCGACCGCGACTGGGATGTGATCATCGACACCGCTGGCAACCGGCCACTGCGCGCACTCCAGAGGATTCTCTCCCCCACCGGGACCCTGGTCATCGTCGGAGGAGAACACGGCGGAGCCATTTTCGGCGGAACCGAGCGTTCATTGGCAGCCTCAGTCGCGGGTACCTTCACCCAGCAACGACTTCGCGGCCTTGTCTCTCGGGAGAGCCCTGCCGACTATGAAGAGCTCGCCGACTTGGTTGATACCGGGGCCATCACCCCGCACGTGGATCGCACGTTTGCGCTGGCGGAGGCATCCGCTGCTATCGATTACTTACGGTCAGGCGCTGTGCGCGGCAAAGTGGTCCTTCGAGTGGGAAAGGCTCAGGTCACAGGCTTATAGTGCTGGTCTGAGTTACGACTAGAGAGAAGGAGTCACGATGAGTGATAGCACTCCCATTTCGGGAACAACTTCCGGATCCGAGGACAACCCCCAAAACCACGACATTGTTGAAGGTGACGTTGCAGCCGACAAGCCGTCGCAAGCTGAGGGCGATACGGGCGATACCAACGACAGCAACAAGTAACTAGCGTCGGGACACTGCGGGGCTGTTACCGGCTGATAAGCACGATCGCGAGAAAGAACAGCGAGCACAGCGGAAACAGCCACGCACCGATGTAACCAACGAGCCGGGGTTGGGACTGCTCTTTCGCCCCATCCCCCGGCTCGGAGAACGGTTCGCGGATGCTTTCGTCTGCATCTTTATTCACTCGCACGGTACTGATGATCGACGCCGCAATCATAATCAGAGCGGATGCCACCATAACGAGCAGTGGATCAAGCGAGAACCAAACTGCCTCGGCGGTTTGTGGTGCGCTGACTGCCGAGAGCACTCCGGCGAGCGCGAACACTAGAGTGAGTACAACCAGGAGCCAGAAGCGCCGCAACAGCGCGCCGAGATAGAGCGGCAAGAGCGTAATGCCAATCAGGGGCAGCGAGAGCCAGGCCAGCTGAGCCACCCCGACATCGAGGCTCTCCCCCGCAGACCATGGCCAAATTGCCTGCGCAAAAATGAGGAACGCGGCGAGACCGATGACTGATTGCGCTACGACGCCTGCCACCGAAACGGGTTGAGTGTATGCAGACAGGTCGAGGCTTGCGACGTAGTCGCGTGGTGCACCAAAGGCCGCCTCTGCACTCTCGCCTGAGTCGGCAACAAACTCTTTTACCGTGGCAAGGTGGTCGCCGATGCCCTCCCCCGACACGTCCCGCAGGCGCAGCTCGAGGATAAATTCGTCAAACCATTTCTGGTCCAGTGTTGAGCTCATTGTCCGCTCTCTGTTTGGTGCGAATGGGAAAGAAAGTTGGTGGTGATGCGCGTGAAGCTTCGCCAATCCACGCGCTGACGAGCCAGCTCAGAGCGACCAAGTGCCGTGAGCGCAAAATACTTACGGCCCGGCCCACCCTCACCCGGGCGCCACTCGACTTCAAGCCAGCCAGCAGCCTCGAAGCGTGTCAGCAATGGGTAGAGCGTTCCGCCCTTCACCTCCCCGAGGCCCACTCGGGCAAGTTCAGCGATGATGGCGTAGCCGTAGGTTGGCTGCGCATCCAAAATCTGGAGAGTGCACAGACCGAGGGCTGCCCGAAGCCAATCGGTGGGCCAGCTGACGTCGAGCGAGTGGTCAGCACTCACTGGCGGATGCTTCCGAAATCGTCATAGCTAGATGGTATGGCTAAGTAGTCAGCCTGGCAACCTAGTCATCGTCCGTTGCTATTTCGGCAACTTCTTTGCACCGCGCACCCGGCGCGAGCAACGATGGGTCAATGAGTGAAATCACAACCCGCCCAACCCCATCAGAAGAGTTTTGGGAACCGCACTACGCGCAACTGGATTCGGCGTGGGCAGCGCACCCCAACGTTGTGCTCGAGCGGGTGGTGACATCCGCATTGGGTGGGTCGGCTGTTGGAACCGCGCTTGAAGTGGGCTGCGGACACGGCGCTGATGCCGTGTGGCTGGCGAGCCTTGGCTGGCAGGTCACCGCGGTGGATGTTTCCGCGACCGCCGTAGCGCGCACGCTGGATCGCGCGCGCAAGGCGGGGCTTGAAGATCGCGTCACCGGGTCCGTTGTTGACCTCACCCAGGAGATGCCGGAAGGACTCTTCGACCTGGTCACCGCGTCGTATTTTCAAACGCCGGTACCCATTGATCGTGCAGGAACTCTGCGAAGAATTGCAGGGTTAATCGCGCCGGGCGGCACGTTGGTGGTCGTGGAACACGCCTCGCTCGCCCCGTGGTCGTGGAATCGTGGGCCAACCGACTTTCCCACCCCTGAGCAGACGCTCGCGAGCATTGGTCTCACCGGCGGCTGGTTCCCAGTCGAGGTGCGCGTTGGTGCCCGCCTGGCAACGGGGCCGTTGGGGGAGAGCGCCGAAGTGCTCGACAACATCATCGTCGTTCGCCGCGAGCACTAACGGCCTTTACTTCTAGCCCGAGGGGTTCTCGACCGGAGTACCGTTTTCTTCGGTTCCCTCTTCGGGGTCAACCTCTTCGGGACGAGGGGTGTCATCGGGACGTGATGAAGGCGTGCTGCTCATGTTGTCTCCTTTGGTTGGGAGCCCAATCTACGCCCGCCACATCCGAATTTGCCGATTGTGGTCCATATTGCACACCGCAAAGTCAGCTCCCGTCGCCGGCCACAATTCTTCTGATGACCTCGACGGGCAGCTTCGGCACCCGGTTGGCGTCGGTTAGTCCGTTCGTTTCTTGCAAGGTGTCAGTGAGCTGCGTGTAGCAAAACCCAGAGAGCATAGGGCTGCGGCGGATGCTACCCACGATGCCTCCGACCCGGCGCTCAAAGTCATCCGCACTGGAGGCCGTTGAATACCCCCACGAATCAGCAGCGGCCTGTGGGGCGTAACTCACCCCACCGAATTCGGTGACCATAACGGCTTGCCCCTCCACCGCACGGTCAACGAGCTGCAGCCGGCGGCCGGCTGGTCCTATGCCTTCGACGAGTCCCCGAATTGCCGCGAGGTCCTGATAGGACGCGTCTAACTCGTCGGGGTCGGCCGAGTAGTCGTGGATGGTCAGGATGTCCGAAACCGCATGCTCCCACCCGTCATTGGAAATGACCGGTCGACTCGGGTCGAGGGCTCGGGTGAGGTGATACAGAGATTGGGCGAATGCCAACTGCGCCGGATCGTGAGCGATGTGCTGAACTCCCCAGCTCTCGTTGAGAGGCACCCACGTCACGATTGAGGGGTGCGACCGATCGCGGCGCACTACATCGGTCCACTCCCGTGTGACCCGGGAGACGGCTTCGACGGAGAATTCGAATGTGCTCCCCATCTCCCCCCAGAGGAGCAATCCCAGCCTGTCTGCCCAATACAAAAAGCGGGGATCCTCCACCTTTTCGTGAATTCGGGCGGCATTGAAGCCGAGATCCTTAATGAGTTGCACCTCGTCGCGGAGCGCCTGCGCGGAGGGGGCGGCGAGGTGGGACTCGGGCCAGTACCCCTGCTCCAGCACGGATCGCACGTAATAGGGCCGGTCGTTGAGCAAAAATTGCCCGCCGGCAACGGCGGCGCTACGAAGCCCAAAGTATGAGTTCACTTCGTCCACCACGCTGCCGTCCGCTGCGAGTATCGTCACCCGGGCATCGATTAGACGGGGATGCTCGGGCGACCAGAGCAAATCTTCGAATGCTTGACCGTTGACCTGATGCGCAATACCAATAACCATCCGCGATCGGGGGGCCAGCGTTGTGTAGGACTGGCGCGCCAAAACCTGACCGTCGAACGCCAACTCCACGTGGATTGCTACCGCCGAGGCAGGCCGGGACGCCAACTCCACTTCAACCTCGACGCTGCCCCGCGGCACATCAGGGATCCAGCTGAGCTGATCAATGTGCTGGGCCGGCACTGACTCGAGCCACACCGGCTGCCAGATTCCGGTGGTGCGGTGGTACCAGATGACGTGCGGATCTTCCATCCAGTCTTGCTTGCCACGTGGCTGAGCAACGTCGTGGGGGTCGTCTTCGGCTCGCACCACCAGCTGGTGGGGGCCTTCACCGGCGAGGGCGTGCGTGACGTCGAAGGAGAATGGGGTTTGCCCACCCTCGTGTGCACCAATTAGGTGACCGTCAATCCACACCGCCGCTCGGTAGTCAACCGCACCAAAGTGTAGGATCACGCGGTCGTCGGGCGAGCGGTGTCCGCTGGCGGCAATGTCGGCGGCCGTGAGTTGCCGGGAGTACCAAACCACGGGGTGAAACCCCAGCGCGCCCACTCCTGACATGGGCGACTCCGGAGGAAAAGGCACGGTGATCATCTGGCTGAAATGCGACGGGTCAGCAAACCAGGCCGCATCGCGACCGCGGTCATCATCATCGTGTTCAAATCGCCACTGACCGCCCAGATCGGCCCAATTGGGGCGAATCAGCTGCGGGCGGGGGTACTCAACGTTGAGCGACTGGGCAGAGATCGACGTGTTCGACATGCCGCAATCATGCCTCGAATTTCTAGCGCTGTAAAGCGGATGCCGCCACCCCCGAGTGCTGAGGTTGTCTTACTCACGTCGTGGGGAGGGGAGCACTGTCGCGCAACGCGAGTGTGTGGCCAACAATCCGGTGACGCCCAACGCCTTCGTACCCAGCCATCCGTTCCTCGAGCAGAGTGAGCGCTTCGGCCGCGATTGCGAGCTTGTCCGGTGCCACCGAGGTAAGTGTTGGCGAGGTGTAACGAGCAAGCAGGGTGTCATCCCAGCCCACCACCGCGACGTCGTCCGGCACTATTTTTCCGGCGTCGTGGAGTGCCTTCAACGCGCCGATCGCGAACTTGTCATCTCTGCAGACAATCCCGTCGAAGTCGAGGCCGCGCTCAAGTGCAGCCTCCACCGCGGCAACACCAGCCTCGGCGGTGAACTCGTTTGCGGTCAGCACCAAGTCAGGGCTGACCGGCAGTTCTGCCTCAATCAACGCCTGTTGGTACCCCAGCAGACGCTGATTGGTAGATCCAGTGATATCGCCGTCCATCACGGCAAGAAATGCGATCCGGCGGCGCCCTGAGTCCAGCAAATGCTTGGTCCCCTCCAACGCTGCTGCAACATTGTCGATCATGACGTGGTCCGTCATCACGGGCATTGCCGCCTCGCCCAGCAGCACAAGGGGGGTTCCTGGCGCCACCTTGGCGATGTCGATCGTGCCCATGCGTACCGGGTGGAAGATCACACCGTCCACAAGACCGGCCTCGCGATCGCGCAATACCGCGCGCTCGGCGATGGGGTCGCTCAGCGTTTGTTCAATGAGAACGCGGTACCCGCGGCGGGTCGCTTCTTCGGCAATATGTCGCGACAACTCAGAAAAGTACGGGTGGTCTATTTCCGGCATAGCCAGGGCGATCATGCCGGTCTTGCCTGTCGCCAAGCGACGCGCGGTGAGATTGGGGCGATAGCCCAACTCGTCAATTGCGTTCTGCACCTTTTGCCGAAGGGCAGGGGCAACATGTGGGTAGTTGTGCACCACGTTGGAGACGGTCTTCATCGACACGCCCGCGCGCTCGGCCACATCGATCAATCGCACACGAGCCATCGTCATCCATTCGGTCGGACCCATACTATGCGGGCCCCTCGGCCCGGAACGCAAGCGGGACTTGCGTTTGACTATGGGGTTGACCTCAACTTTACAGCGCTGTACATTGGCCGCATGAACCCTTGTCACCGAGCAATCGGGGTATCGGGCACACACAGCGACGCATGATCACTGCGCAGCACAGTTTTCAATGAGGAGGACGACCATGATCAAGCCCAAAATGTCCGTTAGGCGCAGATTTGCCGCCGCGACGGCGATCGGCACGGCGGCAGTACTAGCGGTAACCGGGTGTTCCGGCGGCACACCCGAAACACCCGGTGAAGCGTTCACCGGCGAATACACCGGCCCCGAAGTGGAGCTGTCCTACTGGAACGGCTTCACGGGCGGCGACGGCCCCTTTATGGAGTCGATGGTGGAGCAGTTCAACTCCGAGCACGACAACATCACCGTGGTGTCCAACACCATGCAGTGGGCCGACTTCTATCAGCGCCTTCCCGCGGCCGTGACAGCAGGCGAAGGCCCCGACGTTGGGGTAATGCACCTCGACCAACTCGCAACCAACGCCGCCCGCAACGTCATTGTGCCCCTCGACGATCTGACCGATGAGCTCGAACTCACGGAGGACGACTTCACCACCGAGGTCTGGGATGCCGGTGTCTACAACGACGCCAGGTACGGAATCCCGCTCGATGTGCATTCGCTCGCGATGTACTACAACACCGAACACTTCGCCGCCGCTGGCATCACTGAGCCGCCCGTCGACGCCGCTTCCTTCCAAGAGGCGCTGGAGAAGCTGTCCGCCGCTGGCTACCAGACACCGTTCTGGATGCCCACGAGATGGCCGAGCCACCTCATCAACCTGTCGCTTCTCTGGCAAAACGGCGGCGAGCCATTCGGTGAAGACGAGGCCACCTTCGGTTCCGAGGCAGGAATCGAGGCCCTCGAATGGCAGCGCAGCATTGTCGACGAGGGCTACAGCCCGAGCGACGTCGCCATTGACTCGCAGTACGTTGCCTTCAAAAACGGCCAGACCTCCATCACCTGGGACGGAATTTGGCAGATCAACGACCTGACCACTTCTGGGCTGCCATACGCCATGGCCCCCGTGCCCACCATCGGGGAAAGTGACGCGGTGTGGGCGAACTCGCACAACTTCTTCCTCCCCCGCCAGGCGTCCGCTGACCAGGACAAAACAGACGCCGCCAAGGTGTTCATCGCCTGGATGAGTGAGCAGTCGGCGGAATGGGCGGGATCCGGAATGATCCCGGCTCGCCAATCGGTACGCGACGCTGGCGCCCTTGAGGGACTTCCGCAGGCTCCCATCGCTGAGCAAATCGACGCGATGCGCTTTCTCCCGCCCATCCCCGGGATTGGCACCGTTGTGTCAGAAACCCTGGAGATCGCCGTCGCCGACGGTGTCCTCGGAGCCACTCCGCCCAGTGACGCGTTGACCGACGCTGAGAGCACAGCCACTCAGTTGATGGAAGACAACGCAGCGACGTTCGGCGGCTGATTCACCATGTCGAGACAGGCAAGCGCGGACGTCCTCCCCACCGGGAGGGCGTCCCGCCCCGCGGGCCGGCGCGCACAACCGGCTAAGCGCACGTCGAGAGAGCAAGGCGCGGCAACGCCGTGGCTGTTCCTCGCGCCGTACCTTCTTCTCTTCGGCGGGTTCGTCATTCTTCCCGCCGTCCTCGGGGTGTGGATCAGCCTGCACGCCTGGGACTACACACTCCCCCTCAAACCCTTCGTCGGCCTTGAGAACTACATCGCCCTCTTCCGCCCGGACTCCACGGTTTCCGGTCCGTTCTGGGGTTCGATGCGAGCAACCGGAATCTTCACCCTGTTCAGCGTTCCGTTGCTGCTGACCATCCCGCTCGCAGTAGCGCTACTAATGAGCAAGAAGTTTCCCGGACGCAACTTCTTGCGCGCGATCTACTTCGCTCCCTATGTATTGGGAGTAGCGGTTGTCGCTGTGCTCTGGCGTTACCTGCTCGACAACAACATTGGGCTGGTCAATTACTACCTCGGCCTGCTTGGGCTGCCCGATGACACGGCATGGACCACCTCGACCCCTGCCGCCTGGATCGCCCTCGTCGGTGTCACCGTGTGGTGGACCCTCGGCTTCAACGCCGTGATCTACCTCGCGGCGCTGCAGGACATCCCGGTCGAACTGTACGAAGCGGCACGGGTGGACGGCGCTAACGGGTGGCAGCAGTTTTTGCACGTGACGATCCCGGGGCTGAAACCCATCCTCTCCTTCATCACCATCATCACCCTGCTCGCCTCCGCGAACATGTTCGGCCAGTCCTATTTGATGACGCAGGGCGGACCAGGACGTGAGACTCGCACCGCGATCTACCAGATCGCCGAAACCGGTCTCCGCAACTTCCAGATGGGAAGCGCCGCCGCAATGAGCTACGTCCTCACGGTGTTCCTGATGATCGTCAGCGTCATTGTGTTCTGGATCTTCCGAGAGAAGAAGGAACCAACAGCAAAGAAGGCCAGCTCATGACGACCGTCACCGACCACAAAGTCGACAGCCCTGTCGGCTCGACCGAACCCCGTTCAGGCAGCCGACGAGTCACACTCGTCCGAATTGTGATCCTCGGCGCGATCGCCATCGCGTTTATCAGCCCAATCATTTTTATGATTGTGACTTCGTTCAAGACCCGGGCGGAGGCCGCCGGGATTCCTCCCACCTGGATTCCCAACCCGTTCTCTCTCCAGGCCTACGAGTCCATCCTCGCGCCCGGCAGCGGAACCCCCGTTCTGCAGTGGTTCGCCAACAGCATGATCGCCGCAGCGTTGAACGCAGCGCTGGTGGTTGTAACCGCATCCCTGGCGGCCTACCCTCTTGCCCGCATGCACTTTCGCGGCAAAAACGTGGTCTTCGCCGTCATCATCGCAACGCTGTTAGTGCCTCCGGTCATTCTGGTGATCCCGAACTATCTCATCGTCAGCGAACTCGGCTGGCTGAACTCCCTCCTTGCGATCATCATTCCGACCGCGGCATCCGCCTTTGGAGTCTTCTTTATGCGGCAGTTCTTTATCAGCTTGCCCGTTGAGCTGGAAGAAGCGGCGCGCCTCGACGGAGCCAACCGGTTCGTCATCTTCACCCGGGTTGTGCTGCCCCTGGCAAAGCCTGCGCTGGCAACCCTCGCACTGCTGGCCTTCCTCACCAACTGGAACGATTTCCTCTGGCCCGTCTACGTCCTCTTCAGCCCCGAGGTGCAGACCCTGCCCGCTGGTCTGTCGACATTGCAATCGGCCAACGCGGTGCGATACGACCTGCTGATGGCCGGCGCCGTCGTCGCGAGTGTTCCCGTGCTCGCACTGTTCGTCTTCCTGCAGCGCTTTATTATCGAGGGCGTTTCTCGATCGGGCGTCAAAGGATGAGGCTCGGCACCGCCGCAACGGCCGGCGCAGCACTTGTTGTTGCTGCGCTGGCCCTGTCCGGCTGCACAACCGAATCCACACCACAAACTACTGAACCAACGGCGGATGCCACTGGCGCGGGCAGCCCTGTCCTTAATGCCAACTTCGCCGACCCCGACGTTCTCAAAGTCGACGGGGTCTATTACGCGTATGCAACGAACGACAACAACCGCAACGTGCAGATCGCCTCGTCCACGGATCTGCTTGAGTGGGAGGTTCTGCCTGATGCGTTGCCGGAACTGCCCAGCTGGATCATTCCTGGCAAGACCTGGGCACCGGAAGTCACCCAGATTGCTCCCGGATCGTTCGCAATGTATTTCACCGCCACCAACTTTCAGCCCGCGCTGCAATGTATTGGTGTGGCGACGGCGACAGACCCGGCCGGCCCGTTCACTGTTCAAGGCGACGGTATGTTGATCTGCCCGCCCGACGAAGGCGGCGCTATCGACGCGAGCACGGCCATCATCGACGGCACCCTGCAGCTGCTGTGGAAGAACGACGGCAACTGCTGTTCGCTCGACACGTGGCTTCAAGCCACTCCCCTGTCGCCCGACGGTCTCTCCATCACGGGCGAGACGACGAAACTTATCATGCAGACCGAGGAGTGGGAGGGCGACCTGGTCGAAGCTCCAACGCTTATCGAGCGTGGCGATCAACTGGTCCTTCTCTACTCGGCCAACTCATACGGCGACGATCGCTATGCGGTGGGCGCGGCGACCGCTCCATCTTTGGCCGGGCCATGGACAAAAGAGCCGGAGCCGATTCTGTCAACCTCGGGTTCCGACGGCGTCTACCGTGGCCCCGGCGGTCAAGACCTGGTCGTGGGTCCCGATGGTGCCGACTACATGGTCTTCCACGGCTGGGACGCGGACTACACCTATCGGGCCATGTACGTCGCCCCGATCGAGTGGGACGGCAACATCCCGAGACTCGCGAAGTAGCTAAGCGCCATCTCCGCCGGTGTGGAAGGTGACAAAACCTTCTGCGCTGCAGGCCAACGACTTACACTCGAAGACCTAGGGGCGTAGCGACCAGAAGCTCCCGCACCGTCGAAAGGCCCCTCCCCGATGAACGAGAATATTGACCTAGTTATCTTTGACTGCGACGGGGTGCTCGTGGATAGCGAGATACTGGCAATGGACGTAGATCGTCGGATACTTGCGGAGTTTGGCTGGCACCTCTCCGCCGATGAGGTACTTGAACGCTTTCTCGGCAAATCGTCGTCCTCCTTCGCCACCCAGTTGGAGGAACACCTCGGGTATTCGATCCCCACCGACTGGGAGACCAAATACACCCCCTGGTTCTACGAGGTATTCGAGTCGAGCCTGCAATCCGTCGCGGGGATTGAAAAAGCACTGGACTCCATCACCAGTCAAACCTGCGTTGCCTCAAGCGGCACACACGAAAGGATTCAAAAGACCCTTGGCCTTACGAATCTTCTCCCTCGCTTCGAAGGCCGGATCTTCAGTGCCACGGAAGTGAAAAACGGTAAACCCGCCCCGGATATTTTCTTGCACGCAGCGAGCCGTATGGGTGTCGAACCTGAGCGCTGCGTGGTGATCGAGGACAGCAAGTACGGTGCCCAGGCGGCACGGGACGCCGGCATGCACGCCTTTGGATACGCCGGAGGACTTACCCCTGCCGACTGGCTGCATGCAGAAGGAGCAACGGTTTTCACATCAATGGACGATCTGCCTGAATTGCTGCGTTCCTACACGCCCCGACAGTTCTAGGCGGTGACGTCGTGACGAACGGAGCACTGGTACTTGCTGGCGGAGGAAGCGTTGGCATCGCGTGGGAACTCGGCTTCCTCGCCGGACTGGAAAACCAGAACCCGTCCCTGATGAGGGAGATCCGGGACCCCGGCACGACCTATGTTGGTACCTCTGCCGGCTCCGTGGTCGCAGCGATGCTCGCCAGCGGAGCGGACCTTGCTCAACTGGTGAAACCAGAGTTTATGAGCGCAGCTGATCGGACGTCGAAGGGACGCGGATCGATCTGGGGTATCGCTAGAATCGCCACCTCAATGGTGACCGCACGCATCGGCGCCAAAACACCAGAAGACGGGCGTAAGCGGATCGGAGCATTCGCGGTCAAAGCTAGCACGGGTCCCGAGAGTGTGTGGATTGACTCATTTGGTGCCCGTTTGCCCGACCACTCCTGGCCCGAACGCCGCCTGCTGGTTACGGCCGTTGACATCGACTCGGGTGAGTTTCGAGTCTTTGACCGCGACTCGGGCGTGGATCTGGTTCATGCCGTTGCCGCGAGCTGCGCTGTCCCGGGCATCTTCCCACCGGTCACAATCAACGGGCGCCGCTACATGGATGGCGGTATGCGGTCCATTGCCAACGCCGACCTGGCAGCTGGGTGCGACCCGGTTCTGATCCTGGTTCCTATGAGAGAGGGCGGCGCGGGAATGGGCAGTGTGTCGAAGGACGAGCTTTCAGTTTTCACGCACAGTCGCCATCATCTCGCCTACGCCAACGCGGATTCCGTCCGCGCCTTCGGACGCAATCCGCTCAGTACCAGCACACGTGCGGCATCCGCTCACGCCGGTTTTCAACAAGGCCAGAACTCAGAACAAGCCGTCGGCGCGCTCTGGAGCTAGAGTGACCGATCGAAGAATTCGATAGCGTCGTCGGCGGTCCGGCCACGCACATTGCTCGGGTCGGGTCGATCACCAAGAAAAACGTAGTGGCCGATTTCTGCGCCCACGCTGTGCCCTTGTGCGTTGGGTAGTGCCCGCAGATACACCAGGGCGTTTCGGTCAGGCGGGCAGTTATCGTCCGAGTCCCCCCAGCGCACCTCTAGTGGGGGCGCGATTGATCGAAGGCTGTCGGAGTCAATGAGCTCGCCGGCGCCTGGTGCCATTAGAAAACCTGCGCGAATGCGGTCGTCGGAGAATGAGCCGCTACCGTCGGCGACGAGGGCGGCCAGGTCGGCAGGTAAGTAGGCGGCGCGCAGCGTGTTAATGAGTTGGGGAAACTCCGGCACTTCCGGAGCGGGGATGACTCCGTTGAAGATTGCTTCCACAATGGACCCGTTGAGGCGCGCCCCCATGAGTGCCGCTACGGTGTAGCCGCCGAGCGAAAACCCAGCGGCGCCAATTCGGTGTTTGTCAACGTTGTACGTTTCACTGAGGTGATCGAGGACCAGTGTTATATCTCGAGCGCGTTCCCAGAGAAATGCGAAACCTTCGACCAAATATTCGTCGTTGTAGCTGTTTCCATGGTGGTCAACGGCGGCGACCAGGTATCCAGCGTCGCGTAGCGGCTCCGCCAACCAGGAGAGATCTTCTGAAGCTCCCCCGGTGCCATGAGAGAGCAGAATCACAGGAACCGGCCCTTCCAACGACGGTTCCCACACGTAGGAGACCACGGGACGAGGTCCGGTCTCCGCGGACCATCGAAACCGGGCTTGATCAGCGAGAATCACGCGTGTGGGCTGCATCCGCTTATTACAGCAGTAAAACTAGCCGCTCCGTTTCTGGACGCGACGGACAGTGAAGCAATTCACCCGTGTTGCGCTGCCGCGTATTCACGCAATAGACAGTGGCACGCGGAAATCACTCGATGTCGTGGCGTCGAGACACAGGGATGGCCGGAAAACTAAAGGCGAAAGTCGTCGAGCTCATCGGCGTCAGGGAAATCCTTATCATCCTTCTCGGGCTGCACTGTCGGCGGGTGGGAAAGCAGACCCATCTGTCCGCGCATATGCCTTATCGCATCGGTGTTGTCCGGTTCAGGCAACCGTGAATGCGTCGTCTCCGCCATTAGAGGGGACCCCTCGTTAAGCAGGAAAGTGGCGATTACTTCATCGCCATCGGAGCTGTACGCATGAATGTCAACGGCATCAGCGCTTCCTGCCGTGGCAAGCATCGACGCATAGCGAATCATTAGATCGGCGACCTCGTCCCCAACGAGAAGACTCTTATCTGCGAACGTCAGATGCTTCATGCATTAAAACGTAAACCCGAGCCCACTTCCGACCATGGGGTTGTTTTTTCGCTCTTGTGCTCTAGCCTAGAAAGCTTTCGGGCTGTACATCGCTGCCAGGCTCGGTGTCGACTATCCCTGCAATTGCTATTCCGACACCAGGGGTAATCAAAATCTCTGTGGCCCGCAACGTCCCCTCGCCGTGGTTCACCCTCATCCAATAGGGAAGGCCCGATTCAAGTGCGGCAGCAATCTCGTTTTTGACGTCAGCCAAATCGCGAAAACCAATGGTGTACGGCAGTCCGTCGTATGTCACCTCGATACGCTTCACGATCGGTGCTCCTCGCTGGTGGTGTCTGCATCGGGCGTGAGGGGCTCGGTGACTAGGCGCAAGCCTTGCGCGCTATTTGCTGTGGTCATCAAGGCATCAACCCACAGTTTGTTGATCAGTGGCATCCGTCCCCCGAAGTACTTGAAGTGAAGCGGAATGGTGGGATGCAGCCAGATTGCCGATCGGCCGTCGCCGATTTTGGGGTCATCGTTCCAACTGAAAATAAAAGACTCGTTCCGACGCAGCTTGGCAACGATGACAAGCTGCAGATGACCGAGAACACGATCCTCGAAGTCGATTTTGGAGGTGGAGTCATACGTGAGTGTGCCCATAACGCACCTTTCTATCGAACATCCGTAAGCACAGAAGCCAAATGACTACTGCGTTGGCTGTAGAGACTACGCGAGGTGATCTGAGATTCTGCAACGTTCACTCCTGGCGGTATAGCTGACTCAGGCCTACCCTTACCCTTACCCTTACCCGCATACCGGTGGTTTTGGCAAGGCCTCTGGCCGCCGACGCCATTGGGTGACGATGGTTTGCATGTGCGCCCCAACCCAACAACGAGTGCGTTCCAGCCGTCACCCTACTTGCCGCGAAATGCTTGACGCCGAGTACGTGCTGCCGGTGAAGTCCGCGAAAAGTTTGGCGCACACCGACCTCACCCCTTACCTTGAGCAGCTGAGCTCGTGGATGGATGTCACCGTGGTCGACGGATCAGCCGAAGACGTCTTCCAGAAGCACTCGCAGTGTTGGGCGGGTATGGTGCGGCATTGCCGTCCGATTTCTTGGCCCGGGCGCAACGGC
>DASYMY010000454.1:0-14261 GCA_036008825.1 Glaciihabitans sp. | reverse complement strand
CCACCAGGTGTCCACGATGGGTGCGGAGCTGGCGCCAACGTTGGTGCGGAACCACATCCACGCTTCTGGGTTGATGGACTCCCCGACCGTGCCGAGTAGCCGGATGCTGGAGAGGTCGTGCTCGGCGGGCAGCCCGTCAGGGAACCAGGTCATAAAGGTGCGAATTAGGGTGGGGGCCGTGTAATAGGTGGTCACCCGGTATTTGTTGATGATCTCGAAGTGCCGGGCGGGATGTGGGGTGTCGGGGGTGCCCTCGTAGATGACCTGGGTGGTGCCGTTGGACAGTGGCCCGTACAGCACGTAGGTGTGCGCGGTGACCCAGGCGAGGTCGGCGGTGCACCAGTGCACGTCGTCCGCTTTGGCGTCGAAGGAAGCCCAGTGTGTCCAGGAGGCCTGGGTGAGGTACCCGCCGCTGGTGTGCACCAAACCTTTGGGGCGACCCGTGGTTCCCGAGGTGTACACAATAAAAAGCGGATGCTCCGAGTCGAAGAACTCCGGTGTGTGAACCTCGTCCTGCTTGTCAACGATGTCGTGCCACCAGACGTCCCTGCCCTCGGTCCAGGGCACGTCAACCTCGCCGGTGCGGCGCACCACCAGCACGTGTTCGATCGTCGACTGGCCGAGCACTGCGGCATCCGATTGAGATTTCACGGCGACAGCTTTGCCCCGCCGAAACTGTCCATCGGAGGTGACCAATAGTTTCGCGCCGGTGTCTTCAACGCGAAAACGAAGGGCTTCGGCGCTGAACCCGCCAAAAACGAGGGAGTGCACGGCGCCAATGCGCGCAATGGCCAGCGTGATGATGACCGTTTGTGGGATCACCGGAAGGTACACAACAACCCGGTCACCGGCCACAATGCCCAACTCGGTCAGGGCGTGGGCGGCACGGGAGACTTCTCGCTGCAGATCGGCGAAGGTGAGGGTGCGGGTGTCTCCCGCCTCACCCTCAAAATGGTAGGCAACCTTGTCGCCAAGGCCCGCCTCGACGTGACGGTCAACACAGTTGACGGCGACGTTCAGCTTGCCGCCCACAAACCATTCGGCAACCGGCGGAAGCAAGCTTCCATCGGCCTGCAGCGCGGGCTGCCAGGTGTGGTCGGTGTGCCAGGGCTCCGCCCAGTCGAGCCGGTTGGCCTGAGTTGCCCAAAAACCCACGGGGTCGGCGGCGGCCAGCTCCGAGACATCCGCTCCCACGTTTGCTTCTGCAGTAATTGCGGCAGGCGGGGCGAAGCGGCGGGTTTCGATGAGCAGTTCAGAGATGGGCGCGGAGGAGGTCACTCTGTCACGCTAAAGCGCACCGGAGGGACGGGGAAATTGGCCCGTCACGCAAAGTCATATAGCGGAGCGACAAAAAACTGTGTTGGCGGCCTCTTTTGCAGCGTAAGTTAGGCGAGTGCATCAACCTCATCGGGTTCGGCCAGCCAGCGGGCGGCGCGGATTTCGACTTCATCCCGGGCAAGTTGTCGTCGCTGGATTCGGTTCAGCGCTGCTGATCGGCGCCCTTTTGCTGACCCTCCCCATCGCCAAGCAGGGGCCAGGCGGTGCGTCGTTTCTGGACGCACTGTTCACCGCGGCGTCTGCGGTGTGTGTCACCGGGTTGACCGTTGTAGACACCCCCACCTACTGGACCGGGTTTGGGCAGGCCGTCATTCTGCTGCTCATTCAAATCGGTGGGTTCGGCATTATGACCTTCGCCTCGGTTATTGGACTTGCGGTGGTGCGCAAAATGTCGTTGCGGTCCAAAATGACGGCGGCACGAGAAGCACGCAGTATTGGCCTTGAAGACGTCAAAGGGCTTGTCCTCGGAGTTGTGCGGATATCTCTCACCATCGAGCTCGCGGTTGCCATCATTCTGGTGTCGCGCTTCTTCTTCGCATACGGGGAGCCGCTGCCGAGGGCGCTCTGGTTGGGCGTCTTTCACTCGGTGTCATCGTTCAACAACGCCGGCTTTGCCCTGTTCAGCGACAACATCATCTCCTACGCCACTGACCCGTTCATCTGCCTGCCGATGGCAGCAGCCATCATTCTTGGTGGCCTCGGCTTCCCGGTGATCATGCAGTTGCGTAAATACCTGAACACCCCGCTCAAATGGACCATGAACACCCGCATTGTTGTGGTGGGAACCATCGTCCTGCTGGTGCTGGGCACCGTATACATCACAGCCATTGAGTGGAACAATCCGCGCACACTCGGCCCGATGGCCTGGCCAGACAAACTTCTGGTTGGGTTCTTCCAATCCGTTCAAACCCGCACGGCCGGCTTCAACAGCATCGACATTGGCGCGATGGATCCCGCCAGCTGGCTGGGAATGGACGCGTTGATGTTCATCGGCGGCGGGCCAGCTGGCACAGCTGGTGGTATCAAAATCACCACCTTTGCCGTGCTGTTCTTTATCCTGCTCACCGAAATCCGCGGCGAAGCTGCTGTCAACGTGTTCGGCAAACGGCTGCCCCGCTCGGTGCACCGCGAAGCCATCACCGTTGTGCTGTTGGGTGTCGCCGTTGTGGTGATTGCCACAACGGCGCTCATGCTGATGACCGACTTCGAAACAGACAGGGTGCTGTTCGAAGCCGTCTCTGCGTTCGCCACCGTTGGCCTGTCGACCGGGCTTACCGCCGATTTGCCTGCCGCCGGGCAGATCATCCTTGTTGCGCTGATGTTTATTGGCCGGCTCGGGCCCATCACCTTTGCTTCGGCGATCGCCCTCCGCAAGCGTCGCGTCACCTATGAGTTTCCCCAAGAAAGGCCCGTCATTGGCTAACTTCTCCCTCTTCGGTCACAACCAGGCGACCCGCATCGCCGAGGCAGACTCCGTGGCAGTCATCGGCCTCGGCCGGTTCGGCAGTGCCCTCGCGCTTGAGCTGATGGCCAGCGGCACCGAGGTACTCGGCATTGACGGTAGCGAAGAAATCGTGCAGAACCACAACGGGCTACTCACCCATGTGGTGCGGGCCAACTCCACCAAACTCGACACTCTGCGGGAGCTGTCTGTTCCCGAGTTTGACCGGGTAGTTGTCGCGATCGGCAGCGACATTCAGGCAAGCATTCTGACCGCCTCCCTGCTGCTGAAACTCAAAATCCCCACGATCTGGGCCAAAGCGGTGAACGATGCGCACGGCGAGATCCTCACCCAACTCGGCATTCACCACGTGATCTACCCGGAAAAGCAGATGGGGCAGCGGGTAGCCCACTTGGTGCGCGGGTCCATGCAGGACTACATCAAAATTGAAGACAACTTTGCTTTGGTGAAAACAACGGTGCCCAAATCGATGCTGGGAGTTCCCCTCGGCCAGTCGCAGGCGCGCACCAAACATCAGATCACGGTAACGGCGTTCAACCGGCCGGGCGAAGGCTGGACCTACACCACCCTGGAAACCGTGCTGCAGCCAGACGACGTCATTTTGATCGCCGGAACACCTGACCGAGTCGAGGCGTTCAGCCAGCTCCGATGAGCAACAGGCTTAGGCTTGAGAGATGCTTGCAACAGTAATTTACGGAGAACGCGATATCCGCCTCGACGAGGTTCCCGAACCCGTTCTCTCCTCCGGCGGCGACGCCATTGTCCGTGTGGTCGCCGCGTGCGTCTGTGGTTCTGACCTCTGGCCCTACCGCGGTGTCACTGACACCCCCGAACCCAAAAGAATTGGCCACGAGTTCGTTGGCATCGTCGAATCCATTGGCACCACCGTCACCCGCGTCAAGGTCGGCGACTTTGTGATCGCGCCCTTCTACGACTGCGACATGACCTGCGCGAACTGTGTCAACGGCGTTAGCACCTCCTGCCTCGACGGCGGATGGTGGGGAGCGGATGACCGTCACGGCGGGTTCGCCGACGGTGCCCAGGGCCAGAAGGTGCGGGTACCCCACGCCGACGGCAGCCTGGTCGCCACTCCCGTTCAGCCCGATGAGGCCCTGATCCCCAGCCTGCTCACCCTCGCCGACGTGATGGGAACTGGCCACCACGCCGCTGTCTCCGCTGGAGTCACCACGGGCAGCACCGTTGTTGTTGTCGGCGACGGAGCGGTGGGCCTCTGCGCCGTTCTGGCCGCCAAGCGACTCGGTGCAAGCCGCATCGTTGCCATGTCTCGTCACGCCGACCGCCAGGCACTCGCCCGAGAATTTGGTGCCACCGACATTGTTGAGGAGCGCGGCGCCGACGGCATCCAACGCATCAAGGAACTCTTCGATGGCATCGGCCCGGACTGCGTCCTCGAATGTGTTGGCACCGCTGAGTCGATGGACCAGGCCATCAAGTCTGCCCGCCCCGGCGGCATGGTTGGTTACGTTGGTGTTCCCAACGGCGGCGCCGAGCTGCCCATTCGTCAGCTATTTGGCTCCAACGTGGGAGTAAACGGTGGTGTCGCCCCCGTTCGCAACTACATTGAAGAGCTGCTGCCCGAGGTCCTTGCCGGAACCATCACCCCTGGTGCCGTCTTTGACCTTGAACTTCCGCTTGAAAAGGTCGCAGACGCGTACAAGGCAATGGACGAGCGCACCGCCATTAAGGTGCTGCTGCGCCCGTAACCTCGCTGGCTAAGCCCTCGCGGGCGAGTTCTTCGTGGATGGCGGCGATAAACGCGTCGACATCCGCCTCCGTTGTATCAAAGGCGCACATCCATCGCACCTCGCCGGCCGCCCTGTCCCAGTCGTAAAACCGAAAGCGCTCCTTGAGACGATCGGATACGACCGTGGGCAGGACGGCGTACACGGAATTGGCCTGGGTGGCCTGCGTAAAACGCAGACCCGTGATGGTGCCGGCGGCGATGTGCGTCTCAAGCCCGGCGCGCAGCCGCTGCGCCATCGTATTGGCGTGGCCGGCCGTGCGCAGATACAGGTCGTCGGCGAGCAGAGCCAGCAGTTGGGCGCTGACGAAGCGCATCTTCGAGGTGAGCTGCATGTTGAGTTTGCGCAGGTACGGCAACCCCTCGCTCACGCTGGGGTTCAACACCACAATGGCTTCCCCGTAGAGGAGTCCGTTCTTGGTTCCGCCGAAGCTGAGAATGTCGACCCCGGCGTCGGTGGTGAACGCCCGCAGCGGAACCCCGAGGGCCGCCGCAGCGTTCGAAATGCGGGCCCCGTCCATGTGTAGGGTCATCCCGCGCGCGTGCACGTGGTCGGCGATCGTGAGGATCTCCTCCACCGTGTATAGGGTGCCCACCTCGGTGGGCTGGGTGATGCTGACGCTGAGCGGTTGCGCGCGGTGTTCATCCCCCCAGCCCCACGCTTCCTGGTCGATGAGTTCGGGGGTCAGTTTGCCGTCCGGGGTGCTGATGCCCAGAATCTTTAGCCCGGATACCCGCTCAGGCGCCCCACCCTCGTCGGTGTTGATGTGCGCGCTGCTCGCGGCAACAATGGCTCCCCAGCGGGGCATCACACTGGTCAGCGCTGTGACGTTCGCGCCGGTGCCGTTGAACACGGGGAACACCTCGGTGGCCTCACCAAAAAGTTCGCGCATCACCCGCGTGAGTTCGGTGGTATACACATCGCCGCCGTACGCGACCTGGTGACCGCCGTTGGCTTCGGCCAGGGCCGCCAACACCTCCGGGTGCGTTCCCGCATAGTTGTCGCTAGCGAATCCTCGTTCGGTGGGGTTATGAAGTTTCACAAGGATCAGTCTGAACTATTTTTGGCACAGTTCAGCTCAGCGTCGTTGTCTTCGGCGTCGAACAAAACTTACGGAGCGAGCGGATGCCCCGGGGTGAGTGGTATCCGCTTTCCGTTTATGTCTACCGCAGGTGTTGTCCACAGGAGGGTGATGCGTTCGGCGATTGTCTCAGGGGTTGTGTACCCGTCGGCGGTGCCAATGGCGCGCACAACGAGGGTGACGGCGGCGGCGGTGCCGGCCTTCTTCCACCCGGAGGCGATGGCAGCCACCCAAGTTTCTGCTGCCGCTTTGGCGGTCGCATAGTTGGCGTTGCTCCAGGTGGGGCGATCAACGCTGGTCGAGCTAATGATGGCGAGCCGCCCGGCGGGGGATGCACTGAGGTCGGCGTGGAAGGCGCGGCTGGTGTTGCGCAGGGTGGTGATCAGTTGCCGGTTCAGAAACTCCCAGCTTTCGTCGTCTTGACCGGCGCGCCAGCCGCCCACGAGGTGGATGAGCCCGTCGGGCGCACCCACCTCGCGGCGAATCTGCTCCGCCAGGGCCGTGACAGCAGTGGCGTCGGACACGTCGCAGACGTAGTGGTTATCTGCGGAGACATCCGCCAATCGGTTGGAATTGCTTCCCACGGCAACAACCCGCATACCGGCGGCGCGGAGGCTTGTGCAGGTGGCGAGACCTGCGGGGCTGGAGGCGCCGACCACCACAACCCTGCGTGGGTTCTCGGTCTCGATCACGGCCATGGGTTCAGTGTGTCAGCTCAGTTCAGCTCAGCGGGCCAGGGCGTCGGAGAGTTTGACCCGGGACCCCATCCGTAGCAACCCGTTTTGGTACACGCGGGAGGCGAGCGCGATGACCAGCAGGGTGCTTGCCAGCAAAATGGCCAGGGAGACGTACGGCTCCCACCAGGCGGCGGCGCCGAGGAAGACCCGCATGGGCATTCCGATGGGGGAGGAGAACGGGACGTACGACATGATGCCAAGCACCAACGGGTTGCTGTTGAAGAAAATGATCATAAAGTACGGGATCATCACCAGCATGGTGACAGGCGAGGTGACCGAGGCGACGTCTTCCTGTCGGGAAACCAGGGCGGCGGTGGCCGAGAACAGGGCGGCGAGCAGAACAAACCCGGCGCCAAAGAACACCGCGAACCAGATCAGCGACGGGCCAATGTCGGCGAGCAGAATGTTCTGCCCGGTGGCCAACAGCCCAACCCCGGCCAGCACCACAATGATCACGATCTGACCAAAAGCAAGGATGGTGTTTCCCACAATCTTGCCCGCCAGTAGCACCTGCGCGGGCAGGGTGGAGATCAGAATTTCGACCACCCTGGTCTGTTTTTCCTCCACAACACTCTGCGCGATGGTCTGCCCAAAGGTGATGGCCGACATAAAGAACAAAACGCCGAAAGCGACCGCCACGATGTAGGCGAGGAAGGGGTCGGTGTCGAGCGGTTCCAGAATGCGTACGTCCGGCGCGATGCTGAGGATCGACATGACGTCGCCGGGGGCGGAATCCAAACCAATCACGGTGATGCCGCTGGATGTGTCGGTGGCGCCATCCGCCGTGATCGCTGCGTCCACTTCGCCATCCCGTACCAGCTCTTCGGCTTCGGCGACCGTGGCCGCCTCGGTGACGTCGAGTGTGCCGCTGGCTTCAGCGATAGCAACGGCGGAACCGACCGCCGCGACCTTTGTCGGCGTCGGGTTTGCGCCAATCAGGCTGCCGGCCACAACGGAGGCGAGGATCACCACCATCAACACAATGGTGGATACCACAAACGCTTTGCTCCGCAGTCGCATGATGATCTCCCGCTTGGCTACCAGCCAGGTTGCGGGAGCCAGGGCGGGGGTCTGATAGCGGGTCACAGTGTGACCTCCTTGAAAATTTGAGCGAGGGAAGGAACTTGGGGTGCGAACCGCTCCACCGTGGAAGTGGCGACGGCCCTCTGCAGCACACGCTGCGCGGTAGCGACGGTGTCCACGTCGAAGACGGCGAAGCCGCCATCAAAGTCGAGGACGGTAACTCCGGGCTCCTCGCGCAGCCAGCCGATATCGCCGTCGAGTTGAATCTCGTAGCGGGGCAGTGCGTGTTCGGCCCGTAACTTCTCACGGGATCCCTGCGCCCGGATCTGTCCGTCGGCAATAACAATGAGGTCGTCGCAGAGACGCTCAACGATGTCGAGCTGGTGAGAGGAGAACAGAACGGGGGCGCCGCCTGCGGCGAAATCTTTGAGCACCGTGAGCACCACCTCCACTGCGGTGGGGCCAAGACCAGAGAACGGCTCGTCGAGAACCAAAACTTCGGGTTCGTGTACCAGAGCGGCGGCGATTTGGGCCCGCTGCTGGTTGCCAAGGGAGAGGTTCTCAACCTGTTCGTTGGCGCGCTCGCTGAGTCCGAGTTTCTCGAGCAAGCGATCTGTGCTGGCCTGCGCCTGCGCCTGCGACATCCCGTGCAGTCGGCCCAGGTAGACAATCTGTTCGGCCACCTTCATCTTCGGGTACAGCCCCCGCTCCTCGGGCATGTAGCCGAAGTGGGTGCGCTGCTCCGGGGTGAGTGGGCTGCCACCCAAGGTCACCGAACCCGAGTCGGGCGCCAGCACACCCAGAATGACACGCATTGCCGTGGTTTTACCGGCACCATTGCTGCCCACAAATCCGGTCATACGCCCGCCCTGCACGGTGAACGAGACATCTCGCAACACTTGGCGCTCGCCGAACGACCGGTTGATCGCATTCAGTTCAAGCATTCGAACCCTCCCGTAATTAGCACTAACGGTACGCACCCTCGCGCGCAGAGGTATCCGCCGTAAGGAGGGTTATCGCACTCCTCCCTGCGAGGGAGCGGCACCCCCAGGAACGGCGAATCCGGCTTCGTAGGCGTACACAACGGCTTGGATGCGGTCGCGCACACCGAGCTTCATCAACACACTCGACACGTGCGTTTTGACGGTTGCTTCGCCCACAAAAAGATGGCCGGCGATTTCCGCGTTGGATTGGCCACGGGACACCAGCGCAAGCACCTCCGTCTCACGGTCGGTGAGGCTGGCCAGTCGCGGCGAATCAACGGTGTCAGCGGCGGTGGGCACGTGTCCAAATTGGCGGATGACTCGACGAGTCACCTGCGGTGACAGCAGCGCATCCCCGCGGGCAAGTACCTGCACGGCCTCAATAAGATTCTCGGGGCTCGCAGTTTTCAGGAGAAACCCGCTGGCTCCGGCCCGCAGAGCCTCAAAGAGGTAATCGTCGCGGTCGAAGGTCGTGAGCATCAAAATGCTGCTCCCAATGGTGGAGTCGGCGACGATTTGTCTGGTCGCCTCCAGGCCGTCCATTCCGGGCATCTGGACGTCCATACAAATCACATCGGGGTTGAGCTGCTGCGCCAACCGAAGGCCGTCAGCACCGTTGGCGGCGTCGCCAACCACGTCAATACCCGGCTCACTCTGCAAAATGATGCGGAAACCCGCGCGCACCAACTCTTGATCATCAACCAACAAGACGGATGTCACGATGTGACCAGCTCTCGAGTGAGGGGGATGGTCGCGCGCACGAGGTAACCGCCGCGGGAACGCGGGCCCATGGTGAGGCTGCCGCCAACAGCGCCAACCCTCTCGCGCATCCCGGTTTGGCCGAGCCCGGCCGGGCCTGTCGAGGAGTTGCCGAGCGCAACACCCTGCCCGGTATCGACCACTTCCAGCTCAACGGCGGTCTCGGTATAGCGCAGGCGCACATCAACGGTGGCGCAGGCACCCGCATGTTTGCGAGTGTTGGTGAGCGCTTCTTGCGCCACCCGGTACAGGGTGAAACTGATCAAGGCGCTGAGTGGACGGGGTTCGCCGATCGTGCGCAGGGTGGTTCCCACCCCAGCGGGAGCAAAATCGGCGAGAAGATCGGGGATCTGCTCAATGCCGCGGGTCGACGAGCTTTCGCTGGCTGCGTCGGTGTCTGGTGCCCGCAGAGTAGTCAGCAGCCGGTGCAGTTCGGCAATAGCTTCGCGGGCGCTCAATTCGATTTGTTCCAGCGAGGAGGAGGCTTGGGCCGGGTTGCTGGACACCACCCGACGGGCAGCTCCAGCTTGGACTCCCATCACCGAAACGTGGTGGGCGACAACGTCGTGCAGTTCGCGGGCAATGCTGACCCGATCCAGGGCAATGGCTTGGGCGGCGCTCAACTCGCGTTCCTTCGCCAACTCGGTTGTGCGAGCGTCGAGCTCGAAGCGCTCGCGAGCGGCGGCGTAGGCGACGGAGCCGAAATAGTAGGCGCCGCCGAAATACATCAAGTTGGTGAGGACCTGGATTACCGCGTACGCGGCGAACTGGGAGAACACTCCGGCGCGGGAGACGAAGTCGAACTCGGGGTCGTTTAACGAGAGATTCAGACTTACAGCGATCCAGATGAACATTCCCACCGTGATAGCCACCCGCACCACCGTCGCGCGAGAGCGATTCTGACCCCACGCCCCCACCGTGTACAGGGCAACAAACAGCGAGATGGAGCTGATGAGCGGTTCGGGAACATAAAAGTGCTGAGCGGCGAAAAAGGCGACCGACACAATCACGGCCACAATTTCTGGGTACCGACGGCGGGCGGCCAGCGGAACGTTGAGCGCGGCGATCACAATGGCGCTCAACCAGATCGGGGCGGGGTCGTCGTAAAACTCCAACCGCCCGTACAACAGCGCGGTGATGGTGGAAACAAGCGCGAGGGCCGCGGCGATCATCGCGTCGTGAACATACCCCTGCCGTGACGGGCGCGGTCGAACCCACATTTCTTTCACCCGCCCACGGTATCGAGATTGGAGCGCTTGCGGTATCCGCCTAGTGGCGGAGATCCCCGGTCACCCCCGCGGTGGACTCAATCACTGTGACCAGCTTTTTCTGGAGGGCCTCGTAGAACATGGAGAGAGGAAACTCGTCGTCGAGTACCGCATCGGTAAGGACTTTGGGCGGTCCGTCAAGGGAAAGCTCTCCGTGTGCCCACGTCGATGCCGGGTGCGGAGTCAGGGTGGTGGCGATCAGCGCGTACGCGGCGAGCCAGTGCGCCGTTTTGGGGCGGTCAATCGAGCGCCAGTAGAGGGCATCGATCGCGTCACCCAGGGCGATCACTGCAGCCGGTACCCCGTCCCAATCAATGGTCAGCCGGGTATCTGTCCAGTGCAGAACATGCTGCTGGTGCAGCCAGGCGAACAGCAACTGCCCGCCCAACCCGTCATAGTTGCGCACCCGGCTGCCCGAGATCGCGAACCGAAAAATGCGGTCAAAGATGATGGCGTATTGCACCAGGCGGGCACGCTCGCGCGTGGTGGCATCCGCTTCTTCGTTGTGAAAAATGTGGACGGATTCACGGAACGCGGTGAGGTCGCAGCGCAATTCTTCGAGGGAGTACAAAAAGAACGGCATGCGCTGTTTGATCATAAAAGGGTCGAACGGGAGGTCACCGCGCATGTGGGTGCGGTCGTGAATGAGGTCCCACATCACAAAGGTTTCTTCGGCCAGGTGCTGGTCGTCAAGAAGGCGGGCTGCCTCCGCTGGTAACTCCAGCCGGGTGACTTCGGCGGCGGCGCGCACACAAATGCGGAACCGGGCTGCCTCCCGATCAGCAAAAATGGCGCCCCAGGTGAAGGAGGGGATGTGCCGCATTGCCACCGTTTCCGGGAACAGCACCGCCGAGTTGGTGTTGTAGCCGGGGGTGAAGTCGAGAAAACGGATGGGCACAAACAGAGCGTTGGAATAATGGGTGCTCTCTAACTCGGCAACAAATTCTGGCCAGATCACTTCGATTAGGACGGCTTCCACCAGCCGGTCGCTGCTGCCGTTTTGGGTGTACATCGGAAACACCACAAGGTGGCGGCGTGCGTTGATGCGCTCGAGTTGAGGCTGAAACGCCAGCAGGGAGTCGAGAAAATCGGGTTCACCAAACCCCTCGGCAGCCCACCGCTGAAAGTCACGAATCAGCGTCGTCAGGTATGCGGTATCCCACGGGAAAAGCGGGGCCAGGCGGTTAATCTCGGTGGTGATGGTGCTGGTGAGTGCCTGGGCCTCGGCGTGCGAGTGCTCGGTGGCAATGCTGCCGTTGTGAGTTTGGAGAACCCGGAGCTGCTCCGCCGCATTTTTGAGGGAAACCCACGCCGCCGAGTGGGTGACGGTGGCCAGCGCGTCCTCGACAACCTCAGGTTCACCGAGAAGCGATTTCGATGTCTGAGGAGCCGTCATGGTGGGGCCTTCCGTCGCAGGCGAGATTTCTTCGAGCCTATTGACGGAAGCACCATTTTTGGTTGTGTTTGGCGCGGCTTTGCTGCGTCTGTGGGCGGGTGTGGCACACAAAAAGTGCGTGCTAGGCCAGACTTGATGGAATGGGTGGAGTACTGGTCGGGTTCGCAATCATCGGCACGATCATCGCCGTGGGCTACATCGTGGGCCGGACAGGCCTATTGGGGGAGCACTCCCGCTTTGTTCTCAGCCGTCTGGTGTTTTTTGTGCTCTCGCCCGCGCTGCTGTTTACCGTGCTCGCCGATGCCGATGTGCACACCCTGTTCTCCCGCCTACTTGCGGTCTCATCCATCGCTGCCATTGCCACTTGCCTGCTCTTCGCGCTGGTTGCGGTGCTGCTGTGGCGACGCTCGGTGGGGGATGTGGTGATTGGTTCGGCCGCCTCCGGGTACGTCAATGCCAACAACATTGGTATTCCCGTTGCCGTCTACGTTCTCGGCGACCCGGCGTTGAGCGCGCCGGTGATTTTGCTGCAGCTGATGGTCATGGCGCCGATTATTCTCACCATTCTCGACATCTCGACCAGCGGTCGGGCGTCGCTCGGCCGCATCCTGATGCAGCCCTTGCGCAACCCGCTGATCATCGCCTCGGCGCTCGGTGTTGTGCTGTCGGTGACCGAGATCACCCTGCCGGCGGCCGTCATGGAACCGTTCCGAATTATCGGGGCAGCCGCTGTGCCCGTTGTCTTGATCTCGTTCGGCATGAGCCTGCACGGGCAGAAAGTTCTCGCCGCGGGAACCAACCGCAAAGACGTTGTGCTGGTGTCGTTTCTCAAGTTGATTGTGATGCCGCTGATCGCCTGGGTGTTTGGCCGGTTTGTGTTCGGGCTGGAGGGCGTCGAGTTATTTGCCGTTGTGATGCTCGGCGCTTTGCCCACCGCCCAAAACGTTCTCAACTACGCGCAGCGCTACAACACCGGTGAAACCCTCGCCAGGGACGCAGCGCTGATCACCACAGTGGGGTCGGTGCCCGTTCTGGTGATCGCCGCGGCGTTGCTCGCCTAAACCTGGCGGGTTACCTGAACCTCGTGGGTTAGAAGATCATTGGGCGATCGTCGTCGTCGGGGGCGTCGACGTCGAGGTCAACAACCACGGGTACGTGGTCGCTGGGGCTGTCACCCTTGCGCTCTTCACGATCAATGTGTGCGCTGGTGATCAGCGAGTCGAAGGCGGGCGAGCCGAGGATGAAGTCAATGCGCATGCCCTCGTTGCGGGGGAAACGCAGCTGCTGGTAGTCCCAGTAGGTGTACCCCTCGATGCCGCGGGAGCGCAGCGCGTCGGTGAGACCAGCGGTTTCAAACGCGGTGAAGGCGTCACGTTCGGGTTGGCTGACGTGGGTGCGCCCCTCAAACGCCGCAATGTCCCACACATCGTGGTCGAACGGGGCAATGTTGAAGTCACCCATCAGTGCGAGCGGCTGGTTGGGGTTTTCGCTCAGCCACCCGCGGGTATCTGCGGCCAAACCTTTGAGCCATTCCAACTTGTAGGTGTAGTGCGGGTCGGCCAATTCGCGGCCGTTGGGAACGTACAGACTCCACAGCCGTACCCCTTCAACGGTGACCCCGATGGCGCGGGCCTCGAGCGGTGGGGCATCCGCTTCCGATTCCTTTTTGCTAAAACCGGGGGCTGAGGGGAAGCCGACCGTGACGTCCTCCATCGGAAGCCGACTGGCGAACGCCACACCGTTCCACTGGCTCAGCCCATGCAGTTGCACCTCGTAACCGGCTTCGGTGAACGCCTCGAACGGGAACTGGTTCTCTTTGCACTTAATTTCTTGCATGCCAAGCACATCAACGTCTTCACGAACCAACCAGTCGACAACGCGACCGACTCGGGTGCGGATGGAGTTCACATTCCAGGTGGCTACGCGCATACGGTCAACGGTAATACGTGTGGGAATAGGGCGATGGCGTTTGGCTGGTTATTCTGGGTGCTGTGACCACGCCAAAGCAGCAATTGATTGACCACATCTCCGCGTCAGCGGTGTTCCACGGAGACTTCACTCTCACCAGCGGAAAAAAGGCTTCGTACTACATTGACCTGCGCAAGGTCAGCTTGGACTACCGGGTTGCGCCGCTCATCGGCCAGGTCATGGTTGAACTGATTGCTGAAATTCCTGACGTTTTTGCCGTTGGCGGTCTAACTATGGGCGCCGACCCAATCGCCGCATCCGTTTTGCACCAGGGTGTTGCCCTTGGCAAGGGATACCACGCGTTTGTTGTGCGCAAAGAGCCCAAAGACCACGGGCGTGGACGCCAGGTTGAAGGACCGGAGCTCGACGGCAAACGCGTCGTTGTGTTGGAAGACACCTCAACAACCGGCGGATCTCCTTTGGCTGCGATCGAGGCTCTGAAAAAGGTTGGCGCCGAGGTTGTGGGCGTTGCCGTTGTGGTTG
>DASYMY010000453.1:0-1726 GCA_036008825.1 Glaciihabitans sp. | reverse complement strand
CACCACCGACGATGCCACGATGGTCGAGGCGCAAGTTACTCGGCCGTAGCCGAATTTTCTGGTTCGTTTTTGGGTAAATAGGTGTCTCGGCGCTCCGGCCACACATGCTCCAACATCTCTACCCGCGAGGGGAAATACCGGTACACCGTCCCAATCGACACTCCCGCAAGCACCGCGACCTGCTGGGCACTAAATCTGTACCGCCCAACCTCCGGGTCTCTCAACAAAGCCCGGATCGCGTTCTCGAGTTGCTGTACCGTGCGCTCGGCACGGGCCTGACGCGGCACAATACGAATCACTGGGCCGGCGTATCCACAGCAACAGCTTCCGTAACGCTCATGGTCAATTCCTCACCGCCACCCCGCGCCAAGATGAAATAGTGAGCATAACTGTACTGTCCTCTAAGAAGTCGCGCGGTGAATCGTCACACAGCGCAACCCTCTGCACCACAGCGAACCCTGTCAACGAGCGCGGTTCGGCCGCGTTGACTCTGCGTGACACCCGTCCACGCACCAGCAGTCAATTCCCACTGCTCCACCGGCGATGGGCCATGTCCCGGCGCACACTATTGCTGGCGCGGATATTCCCAGCATCCGGCGTACTAGTGCAATGAGGCTGTCGGGGCTGATTCCTACCCGCGGGTGACCACACCGCAAACAGATTCCCAAGAGATAGGTCGCGGGACTGCCCATTGGTTTTCTCGACAGCCGCTCTGTGCACATGTCGCGACCATATATAGGTATGCATCATTTCTGTGCCCCCGGCACTGGGGGTAGCCGACTCTGCGCCTGGTTCCCACAACGACATCGCTCGGCAGTTCAAGCACAAGGACACCGCCGAGCCAGCGAACGCCAAAGGTCGGCACAGCTTCCCCTTCGGGGACTTCACAAAATACACCGGTAAGGGGTGATCCCACTCGCATGACGTGCCGCACATGACAACCATCGGCCACGACCCACGCTTCGAGGTATTTTCCTCGAATTGTGGCATCCGTCACCCCCCCCTGTTTTGTCGAAACATATTCATAGAGTGGAAAACGTAGGAGGCCGCGGACTCATCCGGAACCCGCACCAGTGCCTGTAACGAAAAGGAAACCATCTATGTTCTTTCACCGGCAAGAACTTCAGTACAACGCATCCCCGGCAAAGCCAGACGCCGTTTACGCCCGCAAAATGCAAGAAATTCTTGGCGGACAATATGGCGAGATCACCGTCGCGATACAGTACGGCTTCCAGGCCGTCAACGCCCACATCCCGGGTAAGTACCGCGACCTGCTCTACGCAATTGGTGCCGAAGAAATGGGTCATGTCGAGATGATCGCGACCCCGTCCGTGCAGCAGCTCGAAAAATCGCCCACCGGAATCACCGAGGACGCCGTTCAGGATGACCCCGCCGTCGCCGCGATTATCGGTGGAACCGATGTGCAGGCGGCCATCGTTGCCGGCGCCGGTGCTCGTCCCGTTGACAGCAACGGCAACCCATGGAACGCCTCGTACATCACCGCTAGCGGCAACCTGCTTGCCGACTTCGTGGCCAACGCGAATGCCGAAATGCAGGGACGAATTCAGGTGGCACACATCCTCCAGCAAACGAATGACCCAGGAATTCGCGACATGCTCGGATTCCTCACCGCACGCGACACCGGCCACCAGAACCAGTGGATTGCCGCAGCCCAATGACTTCGCGAAGAAGGCTACGAAGACATCCCCGTGCCGAACAAGCTTCC
>DASYMY010000452.1:0-3521 GCA_036008825.1 Glaciihabitans sp. | reverse complement strand
CGCGGCTCGAGTCGGCGACGAGAGCTTTGCAACGCGAGCGCACAGCGAACTTGCAGCATTCGCCGCGGGTGAGACCGTGTTTCGCGACGGCTACGACGCCGTTGCCCGCCTCGCGGCTGCCGATGAGGTAACCGCCGAAGTGGTTAGTGCCGCGTACGACGACTCTCGCGCCCTCCTCGGTACGGACGGTGCGTCCGTGTCGGCTCCAGCAGAGCTCAGCGAGTTTCTCCACCGAATTCAGCCTCACGCCACTATCGCGCTGGCAACCAATGCCCCGGGCGACGGTGTTGTCGCCCTGCTCAGCAGCTGGGGAATTGCGGATGTCTTCGACGCCATGCACTTCCGTGTTGGCAAACCCACCGGACTCGTTCCCATCCTGACCGACGCGCTGACCCGAGGCCCCGTGCTCTCGGTGGGCGACATCCACGAGTTTGATCTCGCCCCGGCAGCACAGCTCGGCGCCGACACCGCACTTGTTGGACCGGCAGCCGCACGCACCGACTTCGCCGCCACCATGCGCGGCCGCAGCATCGCCGACCTCTACGACCAGATCGCCGACTGGGCCATCACGGCCGCACCCCAAGCCCTCCTCTCGTCACACACTCCACTCAGTCCCGAAAGGTAATTCACCATGCACAAATCCCTGCTTGTCAGCGGTGTCGCCGCTCTCGCCATTGCCACCCTCGTTGGATGCAGCAGCAACTCCACCGCAGCCGAAGCCGACACCGAAACCGAATGGCCCGAGTCGATCACCATCTCGCTCGTGCCGTCGGTCGAAGGTGAAGACCTCGCCGAGGCGCTCGACCCGCTCACCGCGTACCTCTCCGAGGACCTGGGTATTGAGGTAAACGGTGTGGTCGCCTCCGACTACGCCGCAACCGTCGAAGCCCTCGGAACCGATCAGGCCCAGGTCATCATCACCGATGCCGGGTCGCTCTACAACGCCACCGAGCGTTACGACGCCGAGCTCATCCTCCGCGATGTCCGCTTCGGCGCGACCTCCTACGCTTCGGTTGCCTACACCAACAACCCTGACAAGTACTGCGACGACGAGCCGGTGATGGCCACATACGCCGCCAGCGACATCCCGCTGTCCTACTGCAACGGTATTGAGCCGGACGACACCGCCACCGGTTCAGGCCCAGCCGGCCTCGACGCTTTCGAGAACATCGATGAGGGCACCAAGGTCGCCATGCAGGCGGCCACCTCTCCCGCCGGATACCAGTACCCGGTTGTCGCGATGCGCGACGCCGGCATCGACACCGATGCTGACATCACCCAGATTCCCGTTGAGGGCAACAACAACGCGGTTCTCGCGGTCTACAACGGTGACGCCGAGATCAGCTTCGGCTACTGGGATGCCCGCACCACCGTGACCGCCGAAGCTCCCGACATCGCGGACAAGGTTGTGGCGTTCGCATACACCGACATGATCCCGAACGGTGGAGTTGCCGTCTCCTCATCGCTGCCCGACGACCTCGCCGAGCAGATCACCGAGCTGATGGACGGCTACGCGGACTCCTCCGACGAAGCCGCCGCAGTGATGTTCGACCTCGTTGGCCTCTCCGACTGGACCAACGGAACCGCAGACGACGAGATCACCCGCTACGGCGAGATCCTTGCCGAGTTCTCCAACTAATCACACCCTGTGAAAGAGCAGTAATGCACATTGATTCACAACGCGCGGAGGCTGGGGTCACCCCGGCCTCCGCGTCGTGGTCCATTCGTCTCGACAACGTCTCGGTCACCTACCCCAACGGCACCACAGCCCTCAGCGGCGTCTCGCTCGACATCGCCGCAGGGGAAATGGTCTCGATCGTGGGGCTGTCTGGCTCCGGCAAGTCGACGCTGATCCGCACCATTAACGGCCTCGTTCCTGCCACCAGCGGCACCGTCACCGTTGGTCCGTACACGGTGACAGGACTACGCGGCCGACAGCTACGCCAATTGCGCGGACACATCGGCATGATCTTCCAAGGCTTCAACCTCGCCGACCGCGTCAACGTGTACCACAACGTCCTCGTGGGCCGCTTCGCGCACACCTCAACCCTGCGCACTCTCCTCGGACTGAGCACCGCCCACGACCGCGAACTGGCCCTGCGCGCACTGGACTCCGTTGGAATGCTCGAGAAAGTGTGGGCCCGCGCCGGTCAGCTATCCGGTGGCCAGAAACAGAGGGTCGCGATCGCCCGCGCGCTCACCCAGGAGCCCAGCGTGATGCTCGCCGATGAGCCGGTGGCCAGCCTTGACCCGCCCACCGCGCACACCGTGATGGACGACCTGCGCCGCATCAACACCAACGAAGGCCTCACGGTTCTTGTCAACATCCACCTCATGGACCTCGCTCGCCAGTACACCACCCGCATGATCGGACTTCGCGGCGGAGAGATCGTTTACGACGGTTCAGCAGCGGATGCCACAGAGCGCGACTTTGAGCAGATTTACGGTCGCCCCATCCAGCCCGGCGATCGGCTCGACTAATGAGCAGACTCGTTCTCCCACCCAAACCAACCACAAGGCTGCGCACGGCACTCATCATTGCCGCGTTCACCGCGTTCACCGTGGTGACCTGCATTCCCGCGATCGGCGGCATCGAGCTCGACCTTGGCGCGCTCGTACGCAACTGGGATAACGGCGCAGGGCTGCTTACTCAACTGCTTCAGCCTGACTTCTCGTTCTTCCCGCGCACCGTTGGCCCCATGCTCGAGACCCTACAAATGGCGCTCGTGGGTGCGTTTGCGGCCGCGGTAGTCTCACTCCCGCTGACTCTGTGGGCCGCCTCCCCGACCAACCCGAACGCGCCGTCTCGTCAGCTGCTGCGCACCATCGTCAACGTCATCCGCTCCATTCCTGACCTCGTCTACGCGACGATTCTGGTCGCGATGGCTGGGGTGGGTGTGCTTCCCGGCATTATGACGCTGTTCCTTTTCGACATCGGAATCATCATCAAGCTCGTCTCCGAGGCGATCGATTCCGCCGACCACGGCTACATGGAAGGGGGACGGGCCGCCGGCGGAACTCAGGCTCAAATCAACCGCCGCACTGCGTTGCCGCAATCGTGGCCGCTCTTTGCTAATCAGTGGCTGTACACGCTCGAACTTAATGTGCGGATATCTGCGATCCTCGGCATCGTCGGCGCCGGCGGTATCGGCCGTCTTATTGACGAGCGTCGCGCGTTTTATGCCTACGACGACGTCTCGCTTGTGGTGCTTGAAATCCTGCTTGTTGTTGTGCTGATCGAGCTGGCTTCCAACATTCTGCGAAAGAGGCTGGTGTGAGCACCCTTATCAACGAGCGCGCCACAACGCCTGCGCTACCGGCACTGCCCGAGTTGCCCAAGCGGCCTTCGCTTCTCGGCCCCACCCTCGCGGCGATTGTTGTCGGTGCGGTTGTGCTTGCCGCAACCGTGACCCTGCCCATTGACTGGAAAGACCTGGGCTCCATTCCGGCCAAGATCGCGCACTACACGGCCCTGATGTTTGAGAGCCCCAACTGGGAGAAACTGCCCCGCGCACTGTTCG
>DASYMY010000451.1:0-1904 GCA_036008825.1 Glaciihabitans sp. | reverse complement strand
TTGAAGAACGCATTTCCTGGTGTGAAGTTCAGCGTGAGAATGAGCACCGGCACCGCCTCCGCCTGGATGAATGTTTCATGGAGCGACGGACCCACCACTCACGACGTCGACGCAATCACCGCCCGCTACGAGGGCCGCAAGTTCAACGGCATGACCGACGGTTACGACGACGCCGGTCCCGCGCTCGTCGCGTTCGACGGGGAGGAGGTCCCCCGCGAAGTGCGTTATACGTGCGACGGGATCAACACCCACCGCGACTACACCGCCGCCGGCTACATCGTCGCGCAACACCTCATCAGCACCGACAGCGACCACAAAGACCTCGTGATCTTCACCGCCGAAGGGGAACCCCTCAACTCCGCCACAATCCCCACAGATATCTACGTCGCCGGACACTTCCACGATCTTCTCTATAGCCCCGTACACATTGCCCAACGCATCCTCAGCCGCATTGATTTGTGCGGGGCACTCACGAAGTAGGTATCTGGTGGGCGGCAGTCGAGCCGACCGCCAGCGACCGCGCTCCGCGCGGAAAACCAATAGCCGCGGGAAGAAGTCTGCGCGCACGGCTTCCAAGGCCCTGGGAAATGGGCTGCACGGTTAGGCCCGAAGTCCTGGTCCAACTGGGGCCACGAGCGGCAAGGGGTAGACAATGGAGCCGCTCACAACCTGGATCTGTGACACCTGCGAAGGTGTCATTGAGGATGTCAATCAAGGTGTGGCGGTCTGGAGCGCAGATAAGTCACTCCGTAAAGACGGTTTCAAAATAGTTCACTAGGGAATGCAGTGCGACCTGACCGCGGGTATGCAGAGCCTGGGACTGAACGACGTTGTTGGGCGGGAGGGTCCAGTATGGCTGACGTCTTGGCTGCACTACGGCCTCATCAAGAACCACGAGAACTTTGACCGCACTCTAGACATGGACGCCTATGTCGATCTGTTCCGACGCCCACTAACACCTTGGTACGAGGAGGCTCGATCATATTTCCAGTCTGAGACAACACAAGAACGCTGGGGTGACGCCATGAGGTTTATCATCACGACTCAGAATCCCTCCGACGAATTGCGGAAGCGGGCCGCGCAGCTGGCTAGCACCCCGTGGGCTGCTGAATAGCATTGCGCATACTGCAGCCCGGAAACAATAGTTTTTGGCGCACAGGACGAGGCGCCAATCTGGCTGCGCGGAACTTGGCTGAAACAGACGATCGAAAGTCTGATCGATATTAAAACGATATCGATCAGGTCCAATCAGCGGGTAGTTCTGGAACCGTTTCCGGGCAGGGGTTTTGCATCGATCGCTCGCCGTCATGCGCGTCAGTCGACGCCTATTCGGATAACTGCTGCGTCGGGTGGGGAGCTTAAAGCTTGGCACTCAGGTTCCGAATTTATTAGAGCTCTATAGTTATCTGACTTGCCCTTCACCCACGAGAGAGATTCCCTGTGAGCGATCGCCGCGCCCCTTCTGATCAGGAGGGTCGATCGCCCGACCCTCTCGATGTTGTACGAGGGGGTGAAATCGAATGGTCGAGGCAATACTGACCTTGCTGGTCGGCGTGCTCATCACGTCGGCGATCATTGCTGCGTGCGGATTCTTCGTCGCCCAGGAATTCGCCTACATGTCGGTGGACCGCTCCCGCATGGCCGCACTCGCTGCCAAGGGAGATGCACAGGCTGGCCGGGTGCTGGCGATCACGAAGCGCACCTCGTTCATGCTGTCCGGCGCCCAGCTCGGCATCACTGTCACCGGGCTACTCATCGGCTACGTTGCCGAGCCGCTGATCGGCCAATCAATCGGCACACTGCTTGGCATCACCGGCCTCGACCCAGCCGTGTCGGTTGTGATCGGCACCGTCGGCGCATTGTTGCTGGCGACTGTGGTGACGATGATCTTCGGCGAGCTGTAC
>DASYMY010000450.1:0-1870 GCA_036008825.1 Glaciihabitans sp. | reverse complement strand
TTCGGTGGTGGCGCTGCCGAATGCGCCGGTGGAAGTCCAGCCGTCGAGCCCGGATTCGAAGCTCGGGTTGGCCAGGGTGGGGGCAACCAGCGGTTCTGCTGCGGTGGCAGAAGCCGGGGAGCCCACAACAAGCGCGAGTGCCGCGATGCCAGCCGAGAGGCCAACACCGACCCTCCGCCGCTGGTGGGATGGATGGGTTTCGCGCATTTCGTCCTCCTTGACGTGGGGTGCTGCTGGTGTGCCCGAGTGGCACGCGGTGCTGAGGCTGCGGCGCCCAAGGAGCGCTGCAGCCTCAGCCGCCGGTGGAGCGGGTTGGTGCGGTGGTGCGGGGTGGTGCGGTTAGGCGGTGAGTTCGCGGCGGATGACGCTGACGCCTCGCGCAGGAACCGTGCCGGTGGATGCGGCGCCAGTCATCAGGTCAACACCGCTGACGGGGCTGGTGATGGGGGCTTCGCTGTGGTTGATCAGGAACGTAAAGCTCTCGCTCTCGTTCGAGCGGGTCACAATCTCCAGCCCGTCGGGCAGTAGCGCCGCCGAAATGCCGGCACCGTCAAGGACGGCGGTAACAAAGGCGCCCAGGTCGTCTCCGTCGATCTGGGTGGAGACGTACCAGGCCTGGCCCGCGCCAGCTGCGTTGCGGGTAATCGCGGGGATTCCCTCGGCCGGTCCGCTGGTGAAGGTGGCGAAGGCGGTGGCGCCGGTGAGGGCAAGGTCTTCGGTCCAGGCGGTTCCGGTCATACCGTTGTCGAGGCTGACCTGCTCGCTTTCGTGCAGCGGCAAAAACTCTTCGACGGCGATACCCAGTACGTCACGCAGCGCGCCCGGGAATGCTCCCGGGTACACGGTGTCGTTCTGATCAACGATGCCCGAGAAGAACGAGACGGCGAGGTGTCCGCCTGCACGCACGTACTGGTCGAGGTTTGCCGAGGCAACCCGGTCGACCAGGTACAGGGCGGGGGCAAAGACCACGTCGTACCCGCTCAAGTCACTGTGCGGGTGAGCAAAGTCAACGGGCACTCCGCGGTTAAAGAGTTGGGTGTAGAACGCTTCAATGCGCTCGCGGTGGCCGAGTTCAACACTCGGACGCCACTCGAGGTCCTGTGCCCAGAACGATTCAATGTCCCAGAGGATGGCGACACGGGCGCTGACTTCAGAACCACGCACGGGGGCGAGGCTGCGCAGGTTCGCGCCGAGCTCAACAACTTCTTTCCATACCCGCGAGCTGGTGCCGGCGTGGGGGAGCATGGCGGAGTGGAACTTCTCGGCGCCGTACCGGGAGGCGCGGAACTGGAAGAACATAATTGCGTCAGCACCACGACCGGCGTGCGAGAGGCTGTTGCGGGCCATCTCCCCGGCGCGCTTGGCAATGTTGCGAGGCTGCCAGTTAACGGCAGAGGTGGAGTGTTCGAGCAACATCCACGGTTTACCACCGGCGAGCGAACGAGTGAAGTCCGCGTCCATGGCCAGGTGGATGTGGTTGTCGAGGCGCTCGGCGACGAGGTAGTGGTCGTTGGCGACAACGTCGACCTCTTTCGCCCACTTCCAGTAGTCAACGGAGGGGCAGTTGGTCGCCATGAAGTTAGTGGTGACAGCCAGGTTGGGGGTGAATTTGCGGATCGCGTCGCGCTCAGCAACAAAGCACGCCAGTAGCGCGTCGGAGGTGAAGCGCTGAAAGTCGAGGCGCTGGGTGGGGTTGGTGATACTCGCCGAGGTGCGCGGAGCGTCAATCTCGTCCCACTGCCCGTAGCGCTGACCCCAGAAGGTGGTTCCCCATGCTTCGTTGACGCCATCTAAAGATCCGTAGCGCTCTTCAAGCCAGACCCTAAATGCAATAACGGATGCCTCATCGTACGAGTCACTGATGGGGGCG
>DASYMY010000449.1:0-4402 GCA_036008825.1 Glaciihabitans sp. | reverse complement strand
GGCGGTCATCAGGGGAACGAAACCCCAGTGCAGACCGAAAATCACAAAGACCTGCCAGAGGCCACCCATAATGGCGCCACCAAGCCACGGCACGATGTCGAAGACCCAGCCGATACCGCCAGCGAGTCCGGAGCTAATGAGGTTCGAGATCGGACCGATAACCACAAGAACCAGGGGGACAAGAACTAGAACCAGAACCATGGGCGTCACAAAACGGCGGATGGACGATGGCAGCTTGACGTACAGGACCGCTTCGGCGTGGCCCTGCAGCCAGACGACGATGATGATGGGGATCACGCTGGAGACGTAGCTGACCATGGTCACCGGGATACCAAAGAAGGTGATGTCCGGCACGCCGTTGAGCGCAACGATCGACGGGTAAACGAGGGCTCCGGCGATAGCCAACGAGGTGAACTGGTTGGCGTTGAAGTACTTCGCAGCGGTGATGGCAAGAGCCAGCGGCAGGAAGTTGATGAACGCGTCAGACAGCGCGTTCAAGATGATGTACGTGGTGGTCGTGGTGTCGATCCAGCCGAAGGTAACGGCGGCAGCCAAAAACGCTTTGAGCAGACCGGTTCCGGCCAGCGCCCACAGCAGCGGCGTGAAGATGGCCGAGATCATCGCGATGAACCGGTTGAGCAGGTTGCCCTTGGGCGCGTCAGATTTGGTGCGCGGGCCATCGGTGGAGGAGCCGCCAAGCTTGGAGATCTTGCCGATCTCGGCAAACACTTCGGGAACCTCGTTGCCGATAACAACCTGGTACTGCCCACCAGCCTCGGCGGTCGCAATGACACCGGGAGCGGATTTCACCGCGGCCTTGTTGATCTTCGAATCGTCTTTGACTACAAAGCGAAGCCGGGTGGCGCAGTGCACGAGTGAGGAAACATTTTCCTCGCCTCCGACGCCCTTAAGGACAGCGGCTGCCGTCTTGGAATAATCCATCGGGTTCATTCACCTTCCGCCGCTACATCGCGGCCTGTCTTCATTCTCGAAAGCACGATGACGGGATTTTGGGCAAAAAAATAACCTGAACTCACACGTCGCCGTAGTGGCAACGAGAGTTCAGGTTTTGCCCGCTTACGCGGTAACAATCCGTCAAGGCTTTCACAGGTCGTCTTCGCCCTGCGCGAGAACCGTAACACACCGCCATGGTTATTCGCCAGCAGCGACCTGATTGGCCAATCTCTCCACGTGCACGATGACGTACAGCAGTTCTTCGTCGGTCAGATCGGAGCCCGTGGCGCCGCTCACATACGCCTTGACCTCCCCGGCGATGGCGTACGAGCGCGGATAACTGTGTTTGGCGAACTCAAAAAATGAGGTGTCACCTCCCCGCAACATAGTTTTGGCGACCAGCCGCTGCAACAGAAATTGCACGTGCAGAATGAAGCGCGCGTAGTCGGGTCCTGTGGTGTCGAGTTTGATGCCCAGGCCGCGCTCGACGGTCAACACAACATGTTGCACGCGGCGAAACAGCAGGGCTGCTGTGCCATTGGGTTCATCCCGTGTGGCGTTGAGGAGGTGCATGGTGAGAAACACCGCCTCCTCATCAGGAAGCTCAACGTCAAGGCTCGCGCTTACGGACCGGGCCATCGCAGTTGCTGCGTCAAACTCTCGGGGGTGCAGCACACGTAATTCGGGCATAGCGGTGGTGGGAATGCGAATTCCCGCTTGCAGCCGCTCGAGCACGTACTGAATGTGGTCGATCACCGCTAGGGGTAGGCGTCGGCCGAGGCTACGACCAAGACTGCGTTCGGCTTCATCAACGGCGCTGGTGACGGCCTCGATCACCGGATACGGAACGTCCGTAAAGATTTTGCGGGCATGATCGGAGTCCCTGCCCTGATCCAGTACAAAAGTCTTCTCGACTTTGGCCGGATCGATACTGTCGCTCGGTTGCAACTGAAAGCCCAGCCCGCGCCCCATCAGAACACGTTCTTGGCCGGACTTGTCGACGGAAATAACAACGTTGTTGTTGAGCACCTTGTGCGCAACAATTCCCGCTGGGCGCGCTGCGCTGCGTTCCATCGACATGCGCACATCCTAGGCCAGCGCACCAACGTTCCCGCGACAGAGTAATTCTGGTTACTCGCGTGGGGGTGTCAGCGCCCCCTCGAGCAGGCCGCGCATACGTAACGGCATTGCCTCGCTCAACGAGATCACGGTATTGGTACGCACAACCCCCTCAAGCGCCAACATCGCCCCGGTTACCCGCAACAGATCTTCCGTATTGCGTGCGGCAACCTTCACCAGCAGATCAGCGTCTCCGGTAATGGAGTGCATCTCAATGACCTCGGGAATCTGCTCCAATGACTCCGTCACCAGGGTGTTATCCACCTGACTGATCGCAACCGAGACAAAGGCCACCAGGGTGTAACCAAGCGCCGCGGTGTTCACCCGACGGCTCACCTCCCGTAACGCTCCGGACTCCTCCAGACGCTTCAGCCGCACCGTCACCGTATTGCGCGCCACCCCAAGCGTTCGCGCCAGCCCGAGCACCGTGGCATCCGCATCATCGTCCAACGCAAGTATCAACCGCGCATCGAGCGCATCCATGGCGTACATCCACACATTTTGACACCAAATACGGAAAGCGGATGGCACAATGCAACGACTTGAGACAGCGTGTTGCGCATTTGCTGCAACCCCTTCACAATTGCGCAGTGCCCCTTCCTTTTCAGCGCAGCGCGCCTGCTTCCGACACTGTCCGGCCCGCCCCGAACCCCCTGCGGCACTCGGCCCTCGACGACACCCTCGGTATTCTCACCGGCACCTTTGTGGCCTCACTTGGCCTCTTTATTCTCAAAAGCACCGCGGCCGTCACCGGTGGAACGGCAGGACTTGCCCTGCTGGTGAGCTACACAGCGCCGATCCCGTTTGGCCTTGTGTTCTTCCTGGTCAACGTGCCCTTTTTTGCACTCGCCCTGTGGAAGAAGGGCCTCAACTTCACGCTGCGAACCGTTCTCGCGGTGCTGCTGGTGTCGGCGCTCTCGTCCATTCATCCCATGGCCCTCAGCTTCGAGTGGCTGAACCCGATTTATGCGGTCTTGGCCGGCAACCTTCTGGCCGGTGTTGGCCTGCTGATCCTGTTCCGGCACGGCGCTTCGCTCGGTGGTTTCAACATTCTCGCGCTCATCCTGCAGGAGCGACTGGGCTGGCGGGCCGGCTATACCCAGATGGCAATGGATGTTGTGGTGATCCTTGCGGCATTCGCCGTTGCACCACCGTGGCTCGTCGCACTATCCGCGCTCGGCGCTGTTGTGCTGAACCTCATCGTTGCGCTCAACCACCGTCCGGGGCGCTATAACGGGTTCTAAACCACTCCCGTTTGGCTTAACTCGGCTCAGCTCACCGCGGTGCTGGCGCGCGCAAACAGTTCTGGCCGCACAGTGATAGTGCGATGTTCGTGATCGGGGGACAGGCGAATTTCCTCCAGCAACAGCTCGGTAGCGATACGTCCCATCAAATGACCGGGCTGCCCAATGGTGGAGATGGGAACAACGCTGTCAGAGGCGAAGTGGTTGTTGTCGTAACCGATGATGCCAATGTCTGCCGGGATCTGAATTCCCGCGTAGATGAGCGCCTGCATGCAGCCGGAGGCGAGAGCGTCAGCGGCGGAGACAATGCCGTTGGGGCGTTGCGACTCGGGTCTCTCGGCTAGCGCGCGGCCAAGGCTAAGGCCTGCGGAGATGGTCAGCTTGGCGGTCTCAATGAGTTCAATGGTTGCGCCATGGCCGAACTCTGCCACTGCGCGACGAGCGCCGCTAAAACGCTGTTCAACGGCGTGCAAGGTAAGCGGACCGCCGGCGAAAACAAGCCGGTGACGGCCGGTTTCCAGAAGATGGTGGGTGGCCAGATAGCCACCCAGCTCTTCGTCAACAACAACGCCGCAGCAGTCGTTTTGTGGACTGGGGGCGTTCACAAGAACAACAGGCCGGCCGTGACTACGCACCCGCGCGGCCGCGTCGAGCGGTCCGTCGAGTGGGGCTAACAAAACCCCGCCAACGCGCGCTTCATCGAAGAGATCGAGGTAGGAATCTTGCGCGGCCAGGTCAACGTCGCTGTTGGCCAGCAGAAGCTTCATATCGTGTTCGGCCGAGGTCTCTTGGGCACCGCGGGCGATGTCAACAAAGAGCGAGTTGCCGATGTCAACAATGACAAAACCGAGGGTGTCAGCACGACCGGCCGCAAGAGACCGCGCCAAATTATTTCGCACGAATCCGAGCTCGGAAATGGACGCTCGCACACGCGTCAGAGTGGCGGGGGAAACCTTGGAGGGGGAGTTGATGACGTTCGAGACGGTGCCAAGCGAAACCCCGGCGTGACGGGCAACGTCTTGCATGCTGGGCGCGCCCGACTTGGACCGGTCCTGTTCACGCGTCGTCGACATGCTGTTCAACCT
>DASYMY010000448.1:0-2730 GCA_036008825.1 Glaciihabitans sp. | reverse complement strand
TATTTTTAGTTGCTCGTGCCGAAGGCATGAAGGATACCCGCGCCAGCAAACGGATCCCTGGCCTGTAGAATGCTAGCCGGATCGCTTTGTCTCCGGGTCCACTCGGACCTGACCACCTGCTCTCACCGACCTCTTTCATGTCAAAATCAAGCCGCCGCTCGCCCTCTTCCGCCATCCTCGCCAGTCTCATCGCAGTCACCGCGCCGCTCTCGCTCACTGCGGCGGACAAATTCTGGGACTTGAATGGTGTGACGATCGGCGCGGGTGTCGCTCCGGCCGGCGAGTGGAACACCGCGGACCTGAACTGGAATCCTCTCGCTGATGGCACCAGCTCGCCCGTCGCATGGGAGTCTGGCGACTCGGGGTTTTTCTCGGCTGGCAGCGACGCGACGGGAGCTTTCACAGTGAATTTAGGAACTGCACAGACGGCGAGTGCGGTGACGGTCGAAGAAGGCGACATCACTTTCACCGGCGGAGCAATCACCTTGGGCACTGGACAGCTCACAATTAACACGGCGGCACGGGTTTCAATTCCCGCGTCCGCGCAGATCAGCTCCACTGGCGGCGTGGTGCTGAATGGGGGAACAATCCGCAATACCAACGTCACGAATGCCTTGGCCTTCCTCCCCGGAACGACGCCGATCATCGTGGGTGCAAACGGCGGGACCATTGACTACACGAGCAGCAGCGGCACCCCGAATTTTGTAAGCCTCTACACTGGGACCATCCTCGGAACGGGGACGTTAACCAAGACAGGCGTGAATGAGATCCGGGTGCAAGGAGCGAACCAAGCGAACAACACCTATTCCAAGCTCGTAGTAAAACAGGGTTTGTTCCGCATCGGCAACGTATCTGGAGCTAACTTTGAGACGGGGTTCGGCGCTGTGCCGGCTACCGAAACTCCGGATGCAATCACCCTCGACGGCGGTTCTCTCGGGTTGAGCGTGTTATTGACACTGCACGCCAATCGGGGAATCACGATCGGGCCGAGCGGAGGCACTTTCTTCGGGAGCGGCGGAGGCGTGATCACCCTTCCCGGGCCTCTTTCGGGCTCCGGCAAAATCACTCTGGTCAGCGGGGGCGGATTGAACCTTCAGAATGCAAATAACGTGACCACGTTCACCGGCGCGGTTCAGGTTGACCTAGGCACTTTGACCCTTACGGAGTCGCTCAACGCCACGAATTTAACGGGTGCGCCTCCCGCGGCCGTCAATGGCAGCGTGAGCGTCGCGGCGAGCCGCGTCTTCACCGTTGGTAGCGACAACACCTCGACCACCTACGGCAATGTGATCGCCGGAGCCGGTCAGTTCACCAAGGTCGGGACTGGCACTCTCTCCATCCAGAAAGAATGGACGATCACTGGCGCGACGAATATCAATGCCGGCACGTTGCGGTATGACGTCTCCGCAGCGGGCCTTGGGAACAGTTCGCAAATCACCATCGGCCCCAGTGGCACGATGGATATGAATAATGTGAACGACACGGTTGGCTCGCTCGCTGGCTCCGGGCCCATCCTCAATGGCGGGAATCTGACGATCAACGGCAACAACGCGAGCGCCGCAACCTACAGCGGCAGTTTTAGCGGAGTAAACGTCTCGCGCACCCTGACCAAGAACGGGGCTGGCACTCAGGTTTTGGCTGGTTCGTATAATGTAACGAGCGCCGTGGTTAACGCAGGCAGTCTGCTGGTCAGCGGATCGATCTCCGGCAGCAGCCCAGTCACCGTCGGAAGTGCGGCGACGCCAGCGACCTCAGCCATTTTCGGCGGTTCAGGCACCGTGGGAAACGTAACCGCGAACGGCACAGGCGACGCGGCGGCGAGCGGCGGAACGGTTGATCCAGGAAACACCGCGAACGTCGCGGGAATCCTGAATACGGGTGCACTGACGATCACGAACGGCGGGCACTTGTCCCTCCAGATCGGCGGCTCGACAGCAGGCGGCGAATCAGCGGCTGGCTACGACCGGCTCGTGGCGAGTGGCGGGGTGAGCCTCGCTGGTGGGGATCTAAAGCTGACGCTGCAGGGGACGCCGGTTTTCGCGGAAGGCAGCACGCTTTTCGTCGTGGTAAACAACAGTGGCACTCCGGTGACTGGCACGTTCAGCACACTGAACAATGCGCCCTTTGACGCCTCGAATTTCACCGTGAACGGCCAGGCTTTTCAGCTCACCTATTTGGCAAACTTCGCAGGCGCTGGGTCGGATGGCATCGGCAACGACGTGGCGCTCATCGCTGTGCCCGAGCCGGGCGCTTGGGTGGCAATGCTGGGCGGGATGGCGGTTTTGGCGGGCTTCCGGCGTTCGCAACGTTCCCGGCTTGAGTAAGCCGGCGGCACTCATAGCGCAGAGCTAGAGCGGGTCATGCACTTTTGGGCGCCAACGCCGAAGGCGTTGCATCAACCAGCCCAGGGTTGGCGCGACGGAGGAGCGCTTACCCTGGGTTCTCCCCGAAGGGCGCCAACCCCACTGGGGTTGAATCGAACGTTCCTCCGCTCCAGGCACCAGTCTCTGGGCGACCGTGGGATTCCGGGTAGGCGCACACGGTGATCCGTTCAGAGATATTGTCCAACGGCGCGGCCGATGCAGCTTCCGCTGCGAACAAGGTCTCCCGGAGATACGCGCCGCCGGTTATTTTCCGCCAATCGGCCAGGCGCATCTGCTCCACCCGCTCCTACAGGCAAAGGGTGGCGGCGGTTGGACTGGCGCGACGACTTCACGAAGCGAAGGTGCG
>DASYMY010000447.1:0-1594 GCA_036008825.1 Glaciihabitans sp. | reverse complement strand
TCAAGCACGCTTCGGACCTGGTGAACCCCGATGCGGAGGAAACCAGGGTTTCGCTCCTTGAAGCTCCCTTCCTTCAACCCACCCCCATCCCAACCTTCCCCCTGAGGGGGAAGGAGAGTTTTCCAGGCGCGCTGCGCCTGTAGTCCCCTCCCCTTCAGGGGTGTACAGACCGGAGACATGGGTAATAGGTGTTCGGAGACATAGGTAACACATTTTGTAAACTGCACGGTCCGCTCTTTCGGGGGAAGACCATGCCTTGGCAAGAGGTGTCCACCATGTCCCTGCGTCACGAATTCGTGTTGTTGGCGATGCAACCTGAGGCGAACATGTCAGAGCTATGCCGGCGCTTCGGGATCACTCCTAAAACCGGTTACAAGTGGCGCCAGCGCTATGCCGCGAGTGGACTGGCGGGGTTGGTTGATGAGTCGCGTCGACCCCACCACTCGCCGCGGCGCACCGCCGCGGCGATTGAGGACGCTGTTGTGCAGCTGCGCCACCAACATTCGGCCTGGGGTGCGCGCAAGCTCATCAGACGGCTCGGCGACCTCGGTCACGAAGATCTGCCGGCGCCGAGCACCGCGCAAGCGATTCTGACGCGCTACGGGTGCATCGCGCCGGGCGAGGCTGCCAAGCACAAGGCGTTCGTGCGGTTCGAGCGAGCACACGCCAACCCGTTGTGGCAGATGGATTTCAAAGGCCACTTCCCGCTCAAAGACGGCACTCGCTGCCACCCGTTGACCGTGCTCGACGACCATTCTCGCTTCAATCTGGGCCTCAGAGCATGCGCCGACCAGCAGGCTGGCTCCGTGCAAGAGCAGCTCACCGAGATATTTAGCCGCTACGGCTTGCCCGATGCAATCGGCGTCGACAACGGGCCGCCATGGGGCGACAGCTACGAGCAGCCTTACACGCGCGTGAGCGTGTGGATGATCCGTCACGGCATCACCGTCTGGCATTCGCGCCCGTATCACCCCCAAACCCTGGGCAAAGACGAGCGCTTCCATCGCACCCTCAAGGCCGAAGTGCTCGCCTGCCACAACTTTTTTCACCTGCAGGCGGCGCAGCACGGCTTCGACCGCTGGCGCGACGTCTATAACTTCGAACGGCCACACGACGCGCTCGGCGGCGGCACCCCGGTGACACGCTATAGCGCGAGCACGCGCGCCTGTCCGTCAGTGTTGCCACCGATCGAATACGCCGCGGACTGTCACGTGCGCAAAGTCGATCAGCACGGCAAGTTCTCGTTCCACAGCCGCACTATGCGCATCGGCAAAGCCTTCCACGGCTACCCCATCGGCCTACGCGCGACGGTTCAAGACGGCGTCTGGGACGTCTATTTCTGCCACCACAAGATCAATTCAATTGATCTGCGCCTGCTTCAATCCGTAATATGAACCGTTACCCATGTCTCCGAACACCTGTTACCTATGTCTCCGGTCTGTACACTCTGGGAGAGGGTGGCTCGCGACCCGCGAGCCGGGTGAGGGCGAAGATTGCGAACGCTCCGCGTCCGCGGAACACCAGGCCAGGAATAACGAGGATACCATGCAATACATGCTGCTTGTCTATGGTGATGAAGGTCTCTGGGAGGCGC
>DASYMY010000446.1:0-7027 GCA_036008825.1 Glaciihabitans sp. | reverse complement strand
TACCTCGTCGAGTGGAATCTGCCGCAGGCGCAGGCGGAACCGTCCATGACGTGGATGGCACGCCCCACCCTGGAGGGCGACCTTCACGGACACGATGGCACCGAGGAATCCGCGCATAACCCCGGTGATCCGATGCCCGGGCTCGCTACCCCCGAGCAGCTCGCGAACCTCTCTGCCTTGAGAGGTGTCGAAGCAGAACGCGAGTTCCTTACCCTGATGATCGCCCACCACATTGGTGGTGTTGAGATGGCCGAAGCGCTCCTCGATCGCAGTGACTATCGCTCCGTCACCACTCTGGCTCGCGGTGTGGTTGCCGCGCAGACCGGTGATATTGGCATGATGGAGACCCTGTTGGCGGCGCGAACCCCGTAATGGTGTTGCGGGGAGTGTTATCCCCGCTGGCTTACGGCAACCATTTCTTCGCTGCGCTCCCATAGTGCCGCTGCCAGGTTCATGTCCTGTCCGCTGCGGCTAATCGTCGCCGGTTTGCGCTTCTCGTAGTATCCGCCGCGCTCCCAGTCGACGCCAGGAGTGCTGGTTGCCAGCCACACGAGGGTGTCTGCGCCCTTGTCTGGAGTGAGCAGGAACCTCCCGAAGAGGCGGTACACCATCCGCATGGGGCTGGTGGAATCCGCCGCAAAACTGGTGGAAACAACCCCCGGGTGGAAGGCCGCCGTAGAGATGCCCTGATCGGCGTAGCGTCGGTCCAACTCTTTGGTGAAGAGGATGTTGGCGAGTTTGGCGTTGCCGTAGGCCAGGTTTGGAGAATACTTCTTCTCTGCATCCACATCGTTGATGTCGAACTTTGCGTAGAGACGGCTGGCAACACTTGAGGTGTTGATCACTGTTGCACGGCTGGCAATAAGGCGCTCCGACAGCAGCTGGGTGAGCAGGAACGGAGCGAGATGGTTGATCTGGAACGTCTTCTCGTGGCCGTCAACCGTGAGCTCCCGGTCGCCCATAATTCCGCCCGCGTTGTTCGCAAGAACATCGATAGTCGGGTACTGCTCAAGTAGGGTTGCGGCGAGGGTGCGCACCTCGGCTAGTCGGGAGAAGTCGGCGACGTGGTAGTCAACGCCGAGTTCCGCAGCGATGCGCCGGGTTTTCTCAGGTGACCGTCCGACAATCACCACTCGATTGCCCTGAGCGTGTAACGCGCGGGCGGCGGCGGCACCAATTCCGTCGCTTGCACCGGTGATGATGATTGTGCGTTCAGTCAACAGGATCCTCTTTCTGGGCCGGGGGCACGGTGTGTGACCGTGATTGTTCCGCGAATAGCCGAGCGTACACACCGTTTTGGCTGATCAGCTGATGGTGGTCGCCGTGCTCAACAACTTCACCTGCATCCACTACGAAGATGACGTCAGCGTTGATGACGGTGGAAAGGCGGTGTGCGATGGCAATGGTGGTGCGGCCGTGGGATGCGGTATCGAGTGCGGATTGCACAATTCGTTCTGAGACCGAGTCCAGGGCACTGGTTGCTTCGTCCAGGATGAGCACGGCCGGGTCTTTCAATAGCACTCGGGCGATGGCAATACGTTGCTTTTCGCCGCCGCTCAACCGGTAGCCTCGCTCCCCCACAATCGTGTTGTACCCGTCGGGGAATGAGGCGATAGTGGCGTGAATATTTGCGGCCCGCGCGGCATCTTCGAGTTCTTGTGGGGTGGCGTCGGGTTTCGCGTACCGAAGGTTGTCGGCGATGCTGGCGTGGAAGAGGTAGGTTTCCTGGCTGACAATACCGATGTTCTGCACAAGGCTGTCTTGTTGCAGCTCGCGCACGTCGTCACCGGCGAAGAGCACACGGCCGCCGCTGACATCGTGGAAGCGGGGAATCAAGTACGACACCGTGGTTTTGCCTGCACCGGAGGGACCAACAAACGCGGCGTACTGTCCAGGTTCGATCTCGAATGACACCTTGCGCAGGGTGGAGGGGGTGTCGCTGCCCGCGTCGGGATACCGAAACTCGACGTCCTCAAACGCGATCCGGCCCAGCTCCGATTGTTGAACCGGGTGCGCGGTCGCGCGATCCTTGATCGCCGGGTGCAGGTCGAGGTATTCGAAGATGCGCGAGAACAGGGCCTGTGAGGTCTGCAGGTCAAGGATCACCCGCAGCAGCCCCAGCAAAGGGAACGTCAGTCGCGCTTGCACGGTGGTGAAGGCCACAATCGTGCCGGCAGTCACGGCTACATCCTGGGTAATTAGCCAGGCAGCTGCGAGGTAGATCACCGCGGGAATAACAGACAGGAAGATACCGACCATGGCGAAGAACCACTGACCGCTCATCTGCTGCTGCACCTGAAGGCGGATCTGATTTTCGTTCTCTCGCGAGTAACGGTTGATCTCGGTGGGCTGCTGATTGAAGCTCTTCGCCAGCAGGATGCCGCTCACGCTCAGCGCCTCCTGCGTGATGGAGGTCATGTCGCTGAGCGACTCCTGCGTTTTAGTGGCGATCCGCGCTCGCACTTGCCCCACTTTGCGCTGCGCGATGACCAGGATCGGCAGCAGTACAACGGCGACGATGGTCAGCTGCCAGCTCAGTAGCAACATCGACACCACCGCGGCCAGCACCGTCACGGTGTTGCCAATCACACTCGAGATGGTGTTGCTGAGCACATCAGCAACCCCACCGACATCGTTCTGCAGGCGGGATTGGATGACACCCGTTTTAGTTTTGGTGAAAAATGCAAGTTCCATCGATTGCAGGTGCCCAAAGAGACGCGTGCGGAGCGATCCCATCACGGTGTTGCCGACGGTGGCGGTGAGATAGGTCTGCCAGACGCCAAGGCCGGCGGATATCACCCACAACAACACCATGGCACCCACCAGTTGCACCAGCACGGGAATGTTGGGGGTTCCGGAGTCGGGAAAGAGCCCCCGGTCAAAAGCCTCTTTGGTGAGCAGCGGGGGAAGCACTCCCAGCCCGGCGCTAATCAAAACGAGGGTAATGGTGACGGTCAGTTTCGCGCGGTGCGGGCGAAAGAGGGCACCGATTCGCCGCAGCAGATGCGGCACCTGAGGGGCTTCAGCGTTAGCAGCGCGTTGCGCTTCCGTGTCTCGGCCGCTCACGCGGGACCGGCCACCGTGTTTCATACTCACGCTTTATTGTCTCCCGCTGCAGAGCCGCCCATCGCCATCCAGTGAACTCACGGCATCTGCCGGGATGGGCCCGGCAGACAGAAGGGCCGGAGCGACAACACCAATCGTTGTCATTCCGGCCCCAATGTGGCGGAGTCTAGCCCTTGGTTGATCCTGCGAGCAGGCCACGGACGAAGTAGCGCTGTAGCGAGAAGAACACGATGAGCGGAACCAGGATCGATACAAACGCTCCGGCGGTGAGCAGGTGCCAGTCCTGCCCGCGGTTACCGGTGATTTCGGCTAGCAGCTTGGTCATGGGAGCGACCGCGCCGTCGGCAAAGACCAGGGCGACCAGGAGGTCATTCCATACCCAGAGGAACTGGAAGATCGCGAAGGAGGCGATGGCGGGCATGGTCAGTGGCAGCACAATCCTAAAGAAGATCTGTCCGTGGCCGGCGCCATCCACCCTGGCTGCTTCGATGAGTTCCCGAGGGATCTCGGAGACAAAGTTGTGGAGCAGGAAGATTGCCAGCGGTAGGGCGAAGATGGTGTGCGCTATCCACACCTGCGAGTACGACCCCGAAGCGTCGAGCCCGGAGAACAACTCCACTCCTCCGACGGTAAGACCACGGGAGAAGAGGCTGAGCAGTGGAACAAGAGCCATTTGCAGAGGAACGATCTGCAGCGCGAACACACCAATGAACAACCAGTTTTTTCCGCGGAAGTCGATCCACGCGAATGCGTACGCGGCGAGGGAGGCGATAACCAATGGGAAAACTGTTGCGGGGATGGTGATGGCGATCGAGTTGAAGAATGACCCGGCCAGCGTCAGCGTGCTGTTACCTGCCTGCAGTACTTCTGTGTAGTTATCGAAGGTAAAGCCCGGGTTCTGGAAGATGGTCCACCAGCCCGTGCGCGACACTTCCTCGGCGGGGCGGAACGAGGAGATGAACAGGCCCAGTGTCGGCGTTGTCCACAGCACCGCGATAATCAGCGCAGCAATCGTCGCACCACGGCTAGTCAGTCGTCGCTTCGTTTTGTTGGTGGCCGTCAGCGCTTTCTGCCCGCGGGAGAGCTGACGTTCTGTGGCGTTGTCGACCGGAAGGTCGATCGGGGTTACAGCGCTCATCGGATTTCCCTCTGCTTAGCCAGCTGGCGGGCGTTGTACACAACGATCGGCAGCACCAATAGGAACAGCACTACGGCGAACGCAGCCGAGCGTCCCACCTCAAAGCCCTGCCACTGTGAATACATTTCGTTTGCGATCACGCTGGTTTCGTTCGCGCCAGCGGTCATGGTGCGAACAATGTCGAACACCTTGAGTGAGGCGATGGAGATGGTGGTGAGAACTACAACAAGAGACGAGCGGATGCCAGGAACAGTGACATTCACAAATCGTTGCCAGGCGTTGGTGCCGTCGAGCTCTGCCGCCTCCAGCTGTTCAGCTGGCACTCCCTTAATCGCGGCGGACAGCACCACCATGGCAAACCCGGTCTGAATCCAGATCAGAACCACGATCAGGAACAGGGTGTTCCACGGGGCTACCGCCAAGAACTCGACGGGGCTGCCGCCGAGCCAGACCACAACCTGGTTGAGGAGGCCGATCTGATCCTGCCCCTCCGGACGTGAGGTGTAGACGAATCGCCAAATGATGCTCGCCCCAACAAAGGAGATCGCCATTGGCATAAAGACCAGAATTTTGAAGAACTTCTCGCCGCGGGACTTGTCAATGAAGACGGCGTACGCGAGTCCGAAAACGGTGGAGAGGGTAGGAACGAACAGAACCCACACAATCGTGTTCAATACCGTGCGGATGCCGGTGTCTTGGGTGAAGATCCACATGAAGTTTTCGAGCCCAACAAACCGGGTTCCTCGGCTGTTCATAAATGCTTGGCCAAGAGTTTGGATCGAGGGGTAGATCAGGCCAATGGCTAGCAGGACAAGCGCGGGGCTGAGGAAGCCGACGAGCTGAAAGAGATATCCGGCGCCCTCACGCGATCGGAAGTCGAGCATAAAGAAGAGTCCGCCGAGAACTGCGGCGACTGCGGCGGCCCACAGGACCGAGCCGAGAGCGATGAAGACCAGCGCGGGGGCAAGCACGCAGAAGGCCAGACGAAGGATGGTGTACTTACGTCCGGTGCGTGGGGCAATCTCCAGAAAGAAGATCAGCAACCCAATGACTGCCAGGAATGCCAACACCACAATGGGTATCTGCGCCAGTGCGGGCAACGTGGATACCCACGAAAGAAAATCTGACATTGCGTCCCTTTCGAGTACGACTGTGGACTCTTGGTGCGATTGTATTCGCGATCGAAACGCGGCGACAGACTGGGCGGGTGAGGGGGATAACTCTCACCCGCCAGCGCTGTCGGTATGGGGATGAGCCCGGCCAATGAGTTCGGCCGGGCTCCCTCAATGAGGTGGAGCGGGGTATTGCGTGTTACTCGGAAGGCCAGGACTGTTCGATGGTGGACAGTACCTCTTCTGTGGGCTTTCCGTTGATCCAGTCCACAATTCCGGTGAAGAACGATCCAGCACCAACAACCCCGGGCATCAGGTCAGATGCGTCGAAACGGAAGGTGGTGTTCTCATCGGTGAGGATGGTGATGGCGTCTTGCAGAATGGGGCTGCTCGCGTTGGCGGGGTCCAGGCCGTTGTTGGCGCTGATCACACCTCCGAGGGAGACCCGGGAGTTAGCCCATTCAGGGCTGGAGAGGTATTCCTGAACCGCAATGGTGTCTTCGTCGTTGGAGAAGGCAGCGACGATTTCTCCACCACCGGTGACGGCCTGTCCGTCATCAGCGTTCACGGGAGGGGTGAGGAACGCCCACACATCAGCGTCGGGGCCAACGGTGACGTTTCCGTTGGTCGGGTCGCTGAGGAAGCCGTCGTAGAACGATGCCTGGTGGTGAAGGGCACAGTTGCCTTCACCGATCACACGAGCGACGTCCTGGAAGGTGGTCGAGTTGATCGAGCGGACATCGCCGTAGCCGGCGTTGACGTACTCAGGGTTGAGCAGGATCTCGCCAACTGACTCGAATGCTTCCTGGATCTGCGGGTCGTCGAACGGGATTTCGTGTGCAACCCACTGGTCATAGACGTCAGGACCAGCCTGGCGCAGGACGACATCTTCGATCCAGTCAGTGCCCGGCCAGCCGGAAGCGGCGTCGGAGTTGAAGCCGGCGCACCAGGGTGCTTGACCTGTGGTCTCTTGGATGGTCGCGGTGACCTCAAGCAGTTCGTCCCAGGTGGTGGGAACTTCAATGCCCCATTCGGCGAAATCGGCGGGGCTGTACCAGACGTACCCCTTGACGCTGGCCATCAGGGGCGCGCCATAGAGGGTGTCTCCCGTGCTGGCGTATGTTGCCCAGTCCTCTGTCCAGTACTCGTCAACGTTGTCGGCGACACCTTCGGGGGCAGGCTGAATGTATTCGCGTGAGGCGAGGTCAGACAGAAGTCCCGGCTGTGGGAAGATCGCGAGGTCGGGTGCGTTTCCACCCTGCGCGCGGATACTAATCTGTGCTTCGAATTCTTTGCTCGACTCGTACTGAATGTCGATGCCGTTCTCTTCTTCCCACTCAGCCCAGGATTCGTTGAGAAGATCTTCTTCGGTATCGATGATGGTGCCGTACATGGTGACGACGCCATCAGCTTCGCCAGCGTCTCCGGGACCGGAGTCTGCTCCGCCCCCACCTCCAGCTGAACAGCCGGTAAGAACGAGACCTGAGACGGCCAATACGGCCAGAGGGACGGTGATTCTTCGGTGCAGGATGGAACTCATACAAACTCCTCCTCATTGAGGTTTGCCCGAGCCATAAGCGGCGCGGAAGGTGACAGCAGGGTTGGAGGGTTGTTGTCTCGTATCGACGTCTTCTTCGACGCGTGACAACTAGCTTCCGATGCCAAGGTATGGCACTTACCCACCCAATGCAAGCGCTAGACATGGACTAAA
>DASYMY010000445.1:0-2679 GCA_036008825.1 Glaciihabitans sp. | reverse complement strand
CGCGTTTTTCTCCGTGCACAACAATCGAGCGCACTGTTGGTGGGTAGCCCAGCAACTCGGAGGCCTCGCCGACTTTGCCTTCGGCCAGGAGCTGCCGGATCCAGGTTGAGGAGGCGCGTCGACCGTCTGAGGCGAGAACATCGTCAACGAGGTGAACGGTGAAGCCGTGCTGCTGCCCCAGGGTGCGCAGCAGCGCTACCGTTCCGGCACCATGGGCGCCGAACCGGAAGTCGGAGCCCACGAGAACGACACCTGCGTGCAAGGTGTTGACCAAAATTTGGGTCACAAAATCTTGTGGGCTCTGCTCGCTGAAGGCCTTGTCGAACGGCAGCATAAGCGTTGTCTCAACGCCCACCGATTGGAGTAGTTTCAGCTTTTGGGCGTTGCTCACCAATGGGGGCGGGCAGAGGCTGGGGTTCAGCAGTGCGAGCGGGTGGCGATCGAAGGTGACCACCGTTGTGGTGAGCTGCGCCTCGGCAGCAAGCGCGCGCAATTCGCCAATAACGCGGCGATGTCCGGAGTGCACTCCGTCGAATTTTCCGATGGTGACCGCCGTCGGGGCGAAGTCTGCCGGCACTTCGCTGAGCGAAATGTAGACAATCATGCGGATGCCTCCACCGCGTTGCGCTGACCCTGCCGCGATAGCCACAGCATTCCGAGGATCGGCAAAACGAGCGGGATAAACAAGTACCCGCGGCCGAAGAATGACCACACACTGTCTGAGGGGAACAGTTCTGCATCAACCAGGCTGAGAATGCCAACAACGATGACGCCGAGCAGTTCGAAGCTGATGGTGGCCCAGGCGACGCGATACCAGAAAGGGCCCTGTTTGATCAGAGCGATGGTTGCCACGATGTACACCACACCGGCAACAGCGGAGAGCAGGTAGGCGACGGGGGCTTCATCGAACCGTTCAACTATTTGAACGAAGGACCGCGCTGTGGCTGCGAGAGCGAGCACGGCGTACACGGCAATAAGGAGACGGCCAACACCGAGGGTGCGGGAAGCAGTTGTAGGGGACATCACTCCCAAGATTAGGCCACCTGGTAGGCCCAGATTTGCTGCATCCGGTAGACCATCACCGCAATCGAGAGCGCGGCCACCCCCAAAATCACCGTGCTCCACCTACTGCGCTCCACTAATGCCCACAATGCGGCCGCTGGTGGCAGTAAAAGGGCGGAGATCAGGTACACGTAAAACTCGAGAACACTGCCTGTGGCGGTATTGCCAAAGGCGGGAGCGGCAATAGCAACAACTAACTGGACGACCAGCAGTACCTCAACCAGGGCGAGCGCGCCCATGGTCAGATCTGCTGGTGCTTTGCCTGCCAGGCCAAGCACCAGACAGAGCAGCCCTGCGCTGACCGCAACAGCAACTTGAACCCAAGTGAAGATTTCGATCATACGAGCACCTCTGCCGTTGGAAAGTTCACGATGGGTTTGAGAACACCGTCGGTGATGCTGACTAGACCAACAAGTGTGCCGCGAGGCGACAGGGCGGCCATCGGCGCCCCGTCACTGTCCCATCCGGATAAGCGTTTCCCTTGTGAGAGCGCCAGAACCTGCTCCGCGTCGAGGGTGACGGTAGGAAATAGTCGGGCGGCAACCAGGTGAGGGGCCACTAAGTCTCGGGGAGGTTCGAGCTTGTCGAGCTCAGTGGCGTCGGCGATCGAGAACGGGCCTACCCGGGAACGACGCAAGGCGGTCAGATGCCCGCCAACGCCCAGGGTGCTGCCGGCGTCGCGGGCGAGCGCTCGGATGTAGGTGCCGCTGGAACATTCCACACGAACATCAACGTCGAGAAACCCGTCAACGGGGCGCACGGCCAGAATTTCAAAGGCAGAAACGGTGACCTGGCGGGATTTGAGCTCCACCGTCTCCCCCGCTCGGGCGAGTTCGTAAGCCCGACGTCCGTCGACGCGAATGGCGCTGACGCTGCTGGGGACCTGGGAGATCTCACCCGTCAACGGGCTGATCGCGGCCTGGACGTCGTTGTAGGTGAGTGCGGAGACCAGGGCAGGGTCGGCGGTGGAGAGCGTACTACCTTGCGCGTCATCGGTGTCAGTTACGGCGCCGAAGCGGATGGTCGCGTAATACTCCTTGTCGAGACCAACCAGAAAAGTCAGCAGCCGAGTGGATGAGTTGATCCCCAGAGTGAGCAGCCCCGTGGCCATAGGGTCCAGGGTGCCGGCGTGGCCGACCTTGCGGGTGCCAGCCAGTCGTCGAACGCGGGAGACAACATCATGACTGGTGATGCCCGCGGGCTTATCAACAAAGAGAATGCCACTGCGGGTTGATGGTTCGGAAGCGCCAATTGTCACGCCTGGCAGGTTATCAGTTGGCGCTAGGCGCGATCGTTTTGGCACAGAGTAGCCCACCGGGAGCGCGAGGTACAGAGGCGAGACCAGCGCACGTGGTGTTGTTCCGCTCAACGTAGGCTCACAGTATGCGAGTGGGGGTAATTGGTGCCGGAGCCGTCGGAGGTGCGCTTGCCGCCGTCCTGGTTCGTGCTGGCCACGAGGTGCAGGTCACCGCTCGTGGGGATCACCTCACGGCCATCCACACAACGGGATTGCAACTTTCGGGTGCCTGGGGCGACTACACCGCCTACCTGAGCGCGGTCAAAGTGCTTGACCGTGCGGCCGAGTTGATCATTGTTGCCACTAAAGCCCAAGATTCC
>DASYMY010000444.1:0-3397 GCA_036008825.1 Glaciihabitans sp. | reverse complement strand
TTGAGGGTGTTGATGCTGCGGTCATTAGCGCCAATACGGATGACTACACCGCCGAGCTTGAAGCGCTGGATGCCGAGATGGAGGCGAGCTTCGCCAGTATTCCGGCTCAGTCGCGCAACCTCGTCACCAACCACCACGTTTTTGGGTACCTCGCCAACCGCTACGAGTTCGAGCTGATTGGGGCGGTGATTCCGGGTGGCAGCACGCTGGCCGCTCCGAGCGCATCGGATCTGCGCGATCTGGTCGAGGCCATTACCGAGGCGGGCGTGCCGACGATCTTTGCGGAGTCGTCGCAGCCTGACCGTCTGATCCAGGTGCTCGCCGACGAGGCCGGCATCGACGTCGGAGTCGTCGAACTCTTTACGGAGTCCCTCAGCCAAACCAGCCCTGGCGCGGACACCTACCTGACCATGATGCGCACCAACATGCAGCGCATTACCACCGGGCTCTCGCCGTAGGCGGGCCCTTCACCATGAAAGAAACAATGACAACCCATCTCACCAAACGTGTATCACTCGGGGCAGTTGCCGTGGCATCCGCTCTTCTGTTCAGTGCCTGCGCATCGCCTTCGTCTGACAACTCGTCGGAGCCTTCCGAGTCTGGCTCCTCCTCCACAGCCAGCGACACCCGGGTTGCCCTCACCTACGACGGCGGCCTCTACGTGCTCGACGGCGACAGCCTCGAAGTGCTCAGCGACCTGCCGCTGGACGGCTTCAACCGCCTGAACCCGGCCGGCGATGGACGCAACGTGATGGTGTCGGTCTCCGACGGATTCCGCGTGCTCGACACCGCAGCCGGAACCGACGAAGACGCCGTCCTCACCGACCTGCTCTTTGACGCGCCGACCCCCGGTCACGTTGTGCGTCACGCCGGCAAAACCATCCTCTTCTCGGATGGCACCGGTGACACCATCATCTACGAGACCGCAGCGCTTGACGCTTCGGGCGAGCTGCCCGAGACCGAGGTCATCCCCTCTGAGGCGGCTCACCACGGTGTCGCCATCGAACTCGAGGACGGCACCTTGCTGTCGACCCTCGGCAACGCTGATGGCCGTTCGGGTATCCGCGTTCTCGACCAGGACCGCACCGAGATTGCCCGCAGCGAAGACTGCCCCTCCGTGCACGGTGAAGGTACAGCACAGAACGAGGTCACCGTCTTCGGCTGCAGCAACGGTGTGCTGATCTACGACGCCGGGGAGATCACCAAGCTCACCGCCCCCGACGCTTACGGACGTACGGGCAACCAGTACGTGAGCGAAACCTCGCCGCTAACCGTTGGTGACTACAACTCCGACCCCGATTCCGAAGGATCGCTCCTCAGCCAGCTGGTCATCACCGACACCGCTGCCAAGACCCTGACCGTGATCGACATGCCCGAAGGCGCCGAATACACCTGGCGCGGAGTCGCCCGCACCGCCGACAACAACGCCCTTGTGCTCGCATCCGACGGCGCCCTCCACACCCTGAACGTGGAGACCGGCGAATTCACCGCGAGCACTCCCGTCATCGACGCATGGGAGGGCCCGGCCGAATGGCAAGACGCCCACCCCGCACTGATTGTTATTGGGGACACCGCGTACATCACCGACCCGGCAACCAACAGCATTCACACGGCGGATGCCACCACCGGCGAGATCCTCGCCACCGGTACGCTCGACGAGACCCCGAACGAGATCGCGGTCGTTACGCAGTAACAACCGGACAGGTCCCGGCGCCCGGCTCCCGGCTCCCGGCTCCCGGCTCCCGGCGAAAACTCCTACTGGATTTCCTTCAGTAGGAGTTTTTGCCATTTTGGGCAAAAAAACTCCTACTGAACTAGTCATTTTGGAAAAAACTCCTACTGAACTAGCACCAGTGGAGGAGATCAAACGGCTGGACGGGCGGATGCCGCTGTGCACAGGCGGATCCCGCCGCTAGCAGCAGTCGCAGGCCTCGACGGTTCGTTCACCGGTCAAGGCGGACACCGGAACGGCGCAGCTGTCACCCTTCCAGGCTTCCAGCCCCTCTTTGATGGCGAAGCCGGCGATCACCAGGGCTGCGACGGAGTCGGCCCAGGCCCAGCCGAGAAGCGAGTTCAGCACGAGACCTGCAAGCAGTGCGGCCGAGAGGTAGCTGCAGATCAGGGTCTGTTTGGAGTCAGCAATGGCCGAGGCGGAACCGAGTTCGGTGCCGGTGCGTCGCTCAAACCAGCTGAGGAACGGCATGACAACCAGGCTGACGGCGGCCAGCACAATTCCAACAAGGCTGTGTTCGGCCTCGCGCAGGCCGAAAAGCGATAGCGCGGCGTCGACAATGATGTAGGCGGCCAGAGCGAAAAATGCCCAGGCGATGACGCGCAACGCGGTTTTCTCCCGTTTCTCCGGGTCAGGCGCGGCGAACTGCCAGGCGATTGCGGCGGCGGAGAGCACTTCGACGATCGAGTCGAGCCCAAATCCGATGAGGGCAGCCGAGGATGCGACCGTTCCCGCAGCCAGGGCAATGATCGCCTCAATCACGTTGTAGCTGATGGTGATGGCGACGATGATCCGAATTCGCCGCCGCAGCACCTGGGTGCGCGCCGGGGTGGGTAGTGGGGTGGCGCCGCGGGTGGGGGCATCCGCCGTGGGAATCATGCGTTAACTCCGCAGCACAGTGGGATGTCGCAGGAGTCACTGGTGCATTCGACGCCGTCGTCAACTGCGAGCACGGTGTCGACGAGAGCGGTGAGGGCGCGGGTGAGGTGCGGGTCGGCGATTTCGTAGCGGGTCGACCGGCCTTGTGGAACGGCCACAACGATGCCGCAACCGCGGAGGCAGGTGAGGTGGTTGGAGACGTTGGAGCGGGTGAGCTGGAGGTCGGCGGCTAATGCTCCGGGGTATCCCGGTTTGTCGAGTAGCGACATCAGGATGCGGGAGCGAGTGGGATCCGCCATGGCGCGGCCCAGCCGGTTCATCACGTCAAGCCGCGAGGCAATAGTCAGCATGCACTGACATTACAGCTCGCGCTGACCTAAAATCGAGAGCGGATGACACAATTGTTAGAGTGTCGCCTAGACATCCCGCTCGCTTCGCACTCCCAAGGAGCAAATCTGTGACTCGCCCACGCCTCTTCGACGCACTTCGTGTGTCGTGGATCTCGGGGCTGAGCATCGTGGTTGCAGTGTTGGTGTGCGTCGGACTGATGGCGCATGCCACGTCGATTGATGCAGACTCGACCGTCGTTGCGGCAACATCGATCGCGCTCAGTGACGCACAGCATTCAGCGGTCACTACTGACCTGTCGCCGGGTGACACCAGCATGGGGTTGAGCGCCGTCGAGATGGAGCTGTGTGCGTTCCTTGGGGTGATGTGCGCCCTGATGTTGCTTGTGGTGCGCACTCTCAGCGGAGCTCCCCCGCGCACCGAAACTCTGCAGCATCG
>DASYMY010000443.1:0-2676 GCA_036008825.1 Glaciihabitans sp. | reverse complement strand
TCGCTGTTCTGCGCCATCAGCAAGATGCGGCCAGTGCCGACCTCGACCGAGACGGTGGTGCTACCGAGGTCAAGGACCGGGGTGTCGTTAGGTGCGTACTTCCAGCTCGCCTGCTGCGCAGCAACCTGCAGGGTCATGTCGAGCGAGGTGTAGATGTCGTAGCCACCGTGACGGAAGCTGGCCTCGCGGGCTTCTGCGTCGGCTCCGAGAGCGGGCAGGTCTTTCACCAGGTTGCGAACGTAGTCGCAGAAGAAGCGGGTGTGGTCGTTGGCGACCATACAACCGTTGGAGGGTTCCGTCAGGGTGATGGTGGTCTCATCCAGCGGGGTGGCAATTGCCTCGGCGTGCTGCGCCTCGGTGATGTTGCCTTCGTTGAGCATGGCGTTCAAAATCACGTCGCGGCGGGCTTTGTTGCCCTCGAGGTTCTCGGTGCGGTCGAGACGCAGAACGCCGGGGGACTGCACGGTGGCAATCAAGCTGGCGGACTGCGCGGCGGTCAGCTCGAGAGCACTGGTGGCGAAGTAACGCTGTGCTGCGGCTTCAATGCCGTAGGTGTTACCGCCGAAGTTTGCGATGTTGAGGTACGCCAGCAGAATTTCTTCCTTGGTGTACTCCTTCTCCAGGGAGATGGCGAGCTTCATCTCCTTGAGCTTGCGCTCGAAGGTGTCGTCAATAGCTGCCTCGTAGGCGGCATCCTGCTCATCTTCGGGCAGTTCAAGTGCTGCCTGGATGAAGGTGTTTTTGACGTACTGCTGGGTGATGGTTGATGCACCCTCAGAGATCTGGCCACCCGCAATATTTTTGACTGCCGCGCGAGCGATACCGGGAATGTCTACCCCGCCGTGCTCGAAGAAACGACGGTCTTCACCGCTGACTGCGGCGTCTTTCACAAAGTCAGATACCTGATCCCAGGCGACCTCTTCACGGTTCTGCGAGAACATCGTGGCGATCTGGACGGGCTGGCCGTCCTGAACAGCAAAGATACGGTTCTGCTCCGGCTGGGGGCTGATCTCAATAAAGTTCGGCAGGCTGTCGAAAATTCCGACAGAATTGTTGACCGTAGCGCCCGCAACGGCGATGGCAGGAGTGACGAGCACCGCGACTAGAACCCCGGCAAGTGCACTGAAGCCGAGAGTACCGAGGAGCGCGCCAAGCATATTCCTGGACCGTGTTTTTTGGGCAGACATAGACTCGATGCTACGTGATACACGCGATTTACAAGCTGAATGGAAGCCGACAAATGCCCACATGGGAATACCTCACCACGCCGCTGATGATTCACAACACCGCGGCCATCCTCAACAACTGGGGATCCGACGGGTGGGAACTGGTTCAAATCGTGACCGGACCCGAGGGCGGACTCGTCGCCTACATGAAGCGCGAAAAGAAGGCTGACGCATAAATGACTGAATCAACCACCCCCTCTTCGCTCGACGCACGCTTGGCCGAACTGGGACTCACCATTCCGTCGGTTGCTAAGCCCGTCGCCTCCTACATTCCCGCGGTCACCACGGGAAACCTCGTTTTCACCTCGGGGCAGCTGCCCTTTGTTGAAGGTGTTTTGCCTCTCACGGGTAAGGTCGGCGCGGCCGTGTCTGCTGCTGCCGCGCAGGATCTCGCTCGCATTTGCGTGCTCAACGGTCTCGCCGCGGCCCAGACCGTCATCGGCTCGCTGGACCGCATCACTCGGGTGGTGAAGGTCGTCGGGTTTGTGGCATCCGATCCGTCATTTACAGGTCAGCCTGCCGTGATCAACGGTGCGTCCGATCTGCTTGGTGAACTCTTCGGGGATGCCGGCATTCACGCCCGCAGCGCCGTTGGCCTGACCGTACTGCCGCTGGATTCGCCCGTCGAGATCGAGTTCGTTTTCGAATTCGCTTGATCGGCTCCGGCTTAGACCGGACTCGTTAACCAGCGATGGACCCGACGTATTCGTCGGGTCCATCGGGGTTTAAGGGGAAGTTAGCGTTTAGTCGCGCAGCTCTTCTTTGTATTCGTTCTTGGCCTGCGTCGCGTCGCGATCTGCTTCAGCCTTCTTCACGTCGGCTTCGGCCTTCTTGACTTCACTGTCAGCCTTGACTTCGTCAGCCTTGTCGGAGATGCGATCGCCGATGTCCTCAGCAGCGCGGCCGATCTTCTTGCCAGTGGCTTCAGCGGCGTCTTTTGCGTTGTCCAGGAATCCCATGGAGTGCTCCTTCTGTGAGTGGATTCCTCAACTCTATGAGGGGTTCCTGAAAGTTCTCAGAATGCGCGCTGAACAGCCTTTTGTGTCGGGGCTAGTTGGTGATGGTGAGGAGTCCGTGTGGCGCGATCTCTGTCAGGCGCGGTTCCCAGGTGTCACGGATCGCGCTGTCGTCGGCGCCTTCCGCCGGGGTGAGCATAACCTCGAGGAAGTTGTTGTTGAGGTCGTCGGGGATGGAGCCGGGAGTGCTGGCCCAGATGACACGGGTGTTGCTGAGCGTGGAGTCATCCGCTCCCATCCAGAGCAGATCAAAGCGAGCGTCGGTTACGCCGTCGGCGGTGGACAGTCCGATGCTGCCGCTGTCGACGAGCAATTCGACGTGCAGGCGAACGCGGGAGCTTTCTTCGCGGGCGCTCATCCAGTTGATGAGGTCGTCGGCGGTTTCTTCGACTTGTGGCTGGGGGAGGCCGGGCACCATGGCGAAGGTGACGTAG
>DASYMY010000442.1:0-4123 GCA_036008825.1 Glaciihabitans sp. | reverse complement strand
GAGGGCGGCGTCGAGTTGGGGACCGCACTCACATTTTTGGGACCCAAACGCTTCCCCCGTGAGGCACTCGGAGTGAACCCGAACAAGCGCACCGTTGGTGGGGGTGCCGGCGATGACGGCGAGGTGGTCGGCGCCGGTCATCCGGTCGCGGTAGGCGCGAAAGCGGAATGGTCCGTACTCGGTGGGCACGGTGGTCTCGACCTCAAAAATGACGCGAGAGGTCTCGGGAATGGGGGCTACCGGCAGCTCAGCGTCTGCGTGGAACTCCTGCAAGTAGGTGATCAGCGCTGCGATGGTGATAACGGGAACGTTGTCACGCAGGCCAAGCTCGATCAGGCCGGGCAGACGCATCATCTCGCCGTCGTCGGCGACAATCTCGCTAATGGCGGCGACAGGAACTAGGCCAGCCAGTTTCATCAGGTCAACGGCCGCTTCGGTGTGACCGTCGCGTTCGCGTACGCCACCGTCAACGGCACGCAGCGGCAGAATGTGGCCGGGGCGGTGCAGGTTGGAGGGAACCGAGTCGAGGTTCGCCAGCACCCGCAGAGTGTGGGCTCGGTCGGCGGCACTGATGCCGGTGCTGAGCCGGTCGGCGGCGTCGACACTGACCGTGTAGGCGGTGCCGCGGGGGTCTTCGTTCTCCAGCACCATGTACGGCAACTCGAGTCGGTCGGCGATCTCGTTGGTCATGGGCGCGCAGATGAATCCGGACGAGTTGCGTACCAGCCAGGCAATCCACTCCTGGGTAGCCAGCTCTCCCGAAATAACAACGTCGCCCTCGTTCTCGCGGCTTTCGTCGTCGGCCACAATGACCGGTCGTCCCTCGCGCAGTGCTGCAAGGGCTGTGGGGATGTCAGCGAGGCTCATGACTCGCTCCTTCCGGTTACGGTAACGCTGGAGGTGCTGCTGGTGGGGCGGGCCGCGAACGCTGTCATCCGTTCAACGTGGCGCGCCAAAATGTCGGTCTCGATGTTGACGCGGTCGCCGACCCCCAGGGTTCCGAGGGTGGTCACGGCCAGAGTTTCTGGGATAAGCGACACCTCGAACCACTGCTGGTCCTCGGTGGCATCACTCACCGCGCTCACGGTCAACGAGACACCGTCAACGGCGATCGAACCTTTGGAGGCGACCAGTGAGGCGTGCTGCTCGTCGAGGGTGAAACGCAGGACCCGCCAGGCAGAGCCATCCGCCGTACTGATCAATGCGGATGTCCCATCGATGTGGCCCTGCACAATGTGTCCACCGAGCCGGTCACCCACCTGGGCTGCGCGCTCAAGGTTTACGCGGCTGCCCTCGGTGAGGGTGTCGAGGGTGCTCATGGTGATCGTCTGCGCCATCACATCGGCCGTGAACCAGTCGGCGCCCTGATCAACCACCGTCAGGCAGACGCCGTTGACGGAGATCGAGTCGCCGTGTTTGGCATCAGAGACCGCGATGGGTCCGCGGACCGTGAGCCGTGCCGCATCGGACGTGGACTGCCAGGAGGTTACCTCGCCGAGTTCTTCGATGATTCCGGTGAACATGTTTATTCCTTTGGTCCTGTGGCGAGCGGAAGTGCTGTGGCGAGCGGTCGCGCGTGAATGAGTAGGTCGTTGCCGAGTTGTTCAATCCCCGTGATGGTGAGCTGTTTTGCGCCACCGATCGAGGGCACCCCAATGTCGCCGATGGCCACTCGATCGCCACCGAGGAGCGAGGGTGCTAGGTAGATCGTGTACTCGTCCACGAGGTCTGCTGCAACAAAAGCGCTGATCAGGGTCGGCCCGCCTTCAACATAGATACGGCGGATGCCACGGGCAAACAGGTCACCCAAAATGGCGGGCAAATCCCGACTGCGGGTTTCAATCACCGGCTGCGGGTGCTGGTGCAGTTTCGCCGTTGCGGCAATCGCGCGTTCCCCGATTACCACGGGGATCGGCTGGTGCTCCATCAGCTCGCCTGCGTCGCCGCGAGCCGTCAGTGACGGGTCATCCGCTAGAACTGTTCCGGTGCCAACCACGATGGCGTCGTTGGCTTCGCGCTGTTCGTGCACACGTTGGCGGGAGGCGGTGCCGGTGATCCACTGGCTGCTGCCGTCTGCCGCTGCGGCGCGACCGTCAAGGGTTGAGGCCCACTTCACGGTCACAAATGGGCGCGAGCGCTCGACCGACAGCAGCCATGGGCGAAGGAACTCGCTCACCTCGGTGGTGAGAACGCCGTGGCTGGTGGGGATGCCCGAGTTACGCAAACGCTCGGCACCACCGGAGGCCAACGGACTCGGGTCGGCGACCGCGTAGTAGACGGCGTCGACTCCCGCCTCGATGAGGGCTTCGGTGCATGGACCGGTGTGTCCGGTGTGGTTGCACGGTTCGAGGGTGACAACGGCGGTAAGGCCTGCAGCGTATCCGGCCGTGGACCCAGCAAGGGCGCTCGTGGGGCCGCCGCTACGATCCCGAATTTTGGAGAGGGCATCAACTTCGGCGTGGGGGGTTCCCACACCGCGGTGCCAGCCTTCGGCAACGATGGTGCCGGCGGAATCCAGGAGAACGCAGCCCACCTGAGGGTTTATGCCGAGGGCAGGACCTCGTGCGGCGAGATCGAGGGAGCGGCGCATGGCCGACTCGATGTCGGTGCTTGTCAGTGTCATCCCGGTGTCCTCGTCTGCTCGACGAACTCCGGGTGTGGTCGCGAAGGACCGACCATACGCAATAGCCGTATGGTCCGTGCACCTCCCATCCGGACTTTAACCGTCGGTCTTGGAATTCCACCAAGTCAACCGTTTCAGGACTTGCGTCCATCCACGGGTCGCGGACTATCACCGCCGGTTCGGATTCTCACCGACCCCGGAGCACGTTCTTACTTGTTACAAGTGTAGTCAACCAGTGGCCGCGCGGTTTATTCCCGTGACGGCGAGTGACGGCGAGTGACCAAAGATTCCACCTCGGCCAGCGAGGTGATCACGGTGACCCCCGCCGCGTGTGCCGCGGAGCGGTCAGCCTCCGTGGCCTGCTGCCGCCGGTCGAGCCATACCCCGCTCAGTCCGGCATCCGCTGCTCCGATGGCATCCGTGTGCAGCCGGTCGCCGATGTACATGGCCTTCGAGACCGGCACACCAAAGCGCGCACACGCTTCGACAAAAATGCGGGCGTCCGGTTTGGTGAACCCCACGTCCCCTGACGCAATGGTGTGCTCCAGATACGGGCTGAGGCCGGTTGCCTGCACCTTCGCCGCCTGGAAGGGCAGCTCACCGTTGGTGATAACGCCCACTCGGATTTTTTGCTCCGCCAACATCTCCAGGCAGGGCAGTGTGTCCTCGTGCAGGGTCCACGCTCGTTCGTACTCAACAAGGTAGGTCTCAAACCAGGCGTCCGCGTCAGCGTCCTCGGCGAGAACCTCACCGTATGGCTCAACAAATCCGCGCGCGCGGGCTCGACGCTGAGCAAAAAAGTCGATCTCGCCGGCGAGGTAACGATGATAGTGCAGCTCCTCCAGCGCAAACCAGCGAGCCAGCTCCTTCGTTGTGTCGGCACCAGCCGTCAGCGCACCAACGTTCTGCAGGTGCGCCGCCACCCCCGAGGCGACAGCGCTGCGGTGAGCGAAGAGTGTGTCGTCCAGATCAAACAGCGCCACACAAAACGAAGGAGAGTGTGCCGCCGATGGCGTCGACGAGACCAAATCTGATGTCACGAGCGCGAATCTCCTTCAATTTGTGAGAGCGGATGCCCCTGCCCGCGGCTCTTCGCCACGGCACGCTCGGCAGGCGCTACAGCGGCCAGCCGGGCTGCGGGTGCCGGTCGTCGGTGGCGAGCAGGCTCGCGTACCACCCGTCAACACGACGGTTGCGGTCAACCAACAGGCGGCGCAGGGTTCCTTCAAAATGAAAGCCGACCTTCTGCGCGACACGGGCGGAGCCCACATTGCCCACAACGGCCTGCCACTCGAGGCGGGTGAGACCGAACCCGCCCCCGCTGAGGTCTTCATCCACCCGGGAGCTATCCGGCCGGGGCGCAAAGGCGAAGTCAATAACGGCGGTGACGGCTTCGGTCATAATCCCGCTGCCGCGGTGCGGAAACCCCAACCAGTAGCCGAGCTTCGCTGAGGCCATCGGCTCAACCACCAGTTCGACCACCCCAACCAGGCGGGCGGA
>DASYMY010000441.1:0-2422 GCA_036008825.1 Glaciihabitans sp. | reverse complement strand
AGTCGGCCATGTTGTAGCCACAAAACGGCACCATCGCAAACGGGTCACGTCGCAATTGCCCAATTGTGCCTTCGGCGGCCGCCGTCTGCTCGGATGAGATGGTGGCGCCCAGGTAGACACCATGCTCCCAATCCCGTGCCTCCACCACTAGCGGCACGTTGGTCGCGCGGCGACCGCCGAAGATTATTGCGTCGATGACGACGCCCCGTGGGTCATCCCAGTCATCCGCAATGGATGGGCATTGGGCGGCCGGCACGGTAAAACGTGAGTTGGGGTGTGCTGCTGAGGTTCCGGAGCGAGGTGTCCACTCGGCACCCTGCCAATCGGTGAGGTGATCCGGAACGGTGTCCGTCATTCCCTCCCACCAGACATCCCCATCGTCGCTGAGCGCGACGTTGGTAAAAATGGTGTTCCCCCACAGGGTCTCCATTGCGGTCTGATTTGTTGCCGCACTGGTGCCGGGGGCAACACCAAAAAAGCCCGCTTCGGGATTGATCGCACGCAAAAGACCGTCGCTGCCCTGACGGAGCCAGGCGATGTCATCGCCGATGGTCTCCACTTTCCAGCCGGGAATTGTGGGGCGCAGCATGGCGAGATTTGTTTTACCGCAGGCGGAGGGGAACGCGGCAACAACGTGGAAGATTCGACCGCGAGGGTTTGTGACCTTGAGGATAAGCATGTGCTCCGCAAGCCAGCCCTCGTCGTGGGCCATCACGGAGGCGATGCGCAAGGCGAACGCTTTTTTAGCGAGCAGGGCGTTGCCACCGTAGGCGGATCCGAACGACCAGATTTCGCGGGTTTCAGGAAAATGTGAAATGTATTTGGTGGGGTTGCATGGCCAAGGCACATCACTGTCGCCTGCGACCAACGGGGCGCCAACACTGTGAACTGCTGGCACCCACTCTGTCTCGGCGGTGATCAGGTTCAGCGCAGCCGTTCCCATCCGCGTCATGATGCCCATGCTGGCGACCACATAGGGAGAGTCGGTGACTTGGACGCCCAGTTTGGATAGCGGTGAACCGAGCGGGCCCATGGAGAAAGGAACCACGTACATGGTGCGACCGCGCATTGACCCACGAAAAAGGTCGTTCAGTGTTGAACGCATCTCGGCAGGATCGCGCCAGTTATTGGTAGGACCGGCGTTGTGGGGGTCCAGTGAGCAGATGAAGGTGCGATCTTCAACGCGGGCAACGTCCTCCGGGTGGCTGCGCGCGAGGTAACTCGAAGGACGCAGGGAGTTGTTGAGGGGGAGCAAAGTGCCCGAGTCGACCATGCTGCCCAGCAGCGACGCTCGTTCGGTCGCAGACCCGGTGCACCAGACAATCTCGTCCGGTATGGTCAGCGCCGCAATGTGGTCGACCCACTGCTGAACCGCGTCCGGAATCACGCTGTGGCTCACCGGGCGACCGGCGAGTGGCTGATGAAGCGTTGACTGAGGCATGGCGGTGGTTCCTCTCGTCGAACAATCCGGACTGTGGTCTAGCCAATAGGTGAAAAATTCTGGCTCTCTGCAAGTTTGTAGCGGCGCGACGGCGATAACAGCCCCAGAGTAAGAATAAAAAACGCATTTCTTTCGCTATTGTCAAACCATGAAAGATCTCGCCACCCTGGGCCAGCGAATCCGTCATTTCCGCTCAGCCGCGGGTCTCACCCTCGATCAATTGGGTTCCCGAGTGGGAATCGCGGGCAGCCAGCTGTCCCTAATGGAAAACGGGCACCGGGAACCGCGGTTGAGTTTGTTGTCCTCGCTCGCAACCGAGCTGGAAGTGACAATGGCACAGCTGCTAGACGACTCGCCGCCAACCGAGCGAGCCCGCCTAGAAATCGAGCTGGACCGCTTGCAGCGCAGCCCCGTCTATGCCTCCCTAGCATTGCCGTCCGTGCGCCCCACCCGGGCTATCACCGACGAGGCACTCACCGCATTGGTCGGCCTACACCAGGAGCTCGCGCGACGGGCCACCGAAGCAATTGCCACCCCTGAAGAAGCCCGAAGGGCCAACACCGAGCTGCGACAAAGGATGCGGGAAGTTGACAACTACCTTCCCGACATCGAGAAACTTGCTGAAGAGATGGTGCGCGGGGTTGGGCACAGCGTGGGCGCGCTCACGCACCGATCGGTCAGCCGTATGGCCGAACAGCTGGGGTTCGAACTCGTCCATGTCAACGACCTTCCCCATTCCGCCCGCTCGGTCACCGACCTCGAGAACGGGCGGATTTATCTGCCGCCGGCCTCCATTCCGGGTGGCCATGGACTGCGGTCGATGGCCCTGCAGGCCATGGCCCATCGCGTCCTTGGGCATTCCGAGCCGCTTAGTTATGCAGACTTTCTCCAACAACGACTCGAAATCAACTACTTTGCCGCCGCCTGCCTGATGCCGATTAGTCAATCCGTCGAGTTCCTTCGTGGAGCAAAAGCTGCCCG
>DASYMY010000440.1:0-4067 GCA_036008825.1 Glaciihabitans sp. | reverse complement strand
ACGGGGAAAAAAGCCGAAGCGATGGCTGCAGAGGATCCGGCTATCTCTGTGCTGGTCCGTCCGGGCAAGGACGGCCTAGGCCGTGCCTATCTGGCCGGCTTCGCTCACGGCTTGCAGGCGGGTTACCGCTACATCGTCGAGATAGACGCCGACGGGTCTCACGACCCAAGCGAGTTACCGAAAATGATCCAGCTCGCGGTCGACGGCGCCGATTTGGTGGTGGGTTCTCGCTGGGTTCCCGGCGGATCCGTTCGCAACTGGCCGTGGTTTCGCCAAGTCATTTCTCGGGCGGGCAATTCCTACGCGCGAATTGTATTGCGGTCACATATCCACGACATCACGTCGGGCTTTCGGGTCTACCGTGCTGAGGCGCTGAAGGCGCTGGACCTGGAGACCGTATCGTCGCAGGGTTACTGCTTCCAAGTTGAGTTGGCGTGGCTTGTCGAACGTGCCGGGGGCACAATAAAAGAGCACCCCATTGCCTTTGTTGAAAGGGCAACGGGGCGCTCTAAGATGCACAGCGGAATCGTGCTCGAAGCACTTATCCGGGTGACTTGGTGGGGTGTGACCCGACGGCGTTAAGCGCCGACTTTGGTCTGACCTTTCCGCGCACGGAGGAAGTCGAGGCGCTCCTGGAGGAGTTCCTCGAGTTCCGCACGGGAACGACGCTCAAGCAACATGTCCCAGTGACTGCGCGGGATCTTGGACTCAGCGTGTGACGTTTCGACGGGGTTGCCATCGCTCGACAGCAACACGCCCTCTTGGCCGCTCTTGGGCGACTCCCATACTTCAGGAATTTCGGCCTCGGCAGAGAAAACTACCTCAAAGGTGGTTCCATCGGCGGTGCGGTAAACACTTTTCTTTCGCGGGGAAAACTCGACGCCCTCTTCGCTCTGTAAGCTCTGGGTTCCTAGTCTCATGCCGCGCAAACTACGGTCTGCCATTGTGTGGCCTCCTTACTCGCAATGCATTCAAAGTTATAAACCAACCGGCTGGACGTATCCTTTCAAAGCGCGCTTCATTCACAGAAGCTTCCCAGCCGCGGATGGCGGGTTTAGGGATGCGAGAGAGATCGTTCTTCCAGAAGTTGAACCGCCACGTCGGCGCGATCAGTCACAAGACCATCGATACCGAGGTCGAGGAGGCGCTCCATTGTGGCACGATCGTTGATGGTCCATATGTGCACCTCCGCTCCCGCGCGATGAATAGCTTCGACTAGCCGAGGCGTTAGCAACGGGATCCGCCCCGCTCGTAACGGAATCTGGACAGCGTGAATTCCACGCAGGGCGAGCCGAACCCCACCACTCAAACGCAGGTTTGCCGCCACCAATGCCAGAGCAACACGAATATACGAAGCGGATGTCGCAACGCCCGGCAGCTGCCGAACAACCGCCCGGCGCCGCCGTTCACTAAACGAGGCGATCAGTACACGCTCGTGCGCCCGAGCGTCGTGGACCGCTAACACCGTGCCGGCGACGGCCAGGGGCGCTTTGATATCGATGTTCAATCGAGTTGTGGGAAAACGCGCCAGAATCTCGCCCAGCGAACTGAATCGTTGCTGGCGCCCCAACTCGATGGCGGCCAGCTCGGCAAAACTTAGCTCGGCGATGCTCTCGCGGCGACCGGTAAGCCGCACCAGGTCCGGGTCATGGCTGACCACTGCAATACCATCGCGGGTGCCGTGAACGTCAATCTCTAAATATTCGGCCCCAGCGCTGATCGCACGCTCAAAGCTCAAAATCGTGTTGTCGGGAAGAGCGATGTCGGGCAGCGAAGCACCCTGCATCGTGGCATCCGCCGTTGATGTGGCATCCGCCACTGAATAGGTGAGCCCTCGGTGAGCGAGAACACGAGGTCGGGGCGGCTCAAAGTACGGGTGCTGGCCTGCGTGGTTAGGGCTGGTCACCGGGCGCCGTCTCTGGAGGGGTCGGCGGGTCCTGGTTGCGGGGAGCCGCAAAGCCTGCGCTGATTCCCTTGAGGGCTTCGGTGAGCTCGCTCGGGATGATCCACAGTTTGCTCGCTTCGCCCTCCGCGATCTTCGGCAGCATCTGCAGGTACTGGTACGCGAGCAATTTGCTGTCAGGGTCGCCGTCATGGATAGCCCCGAACACCGTGGTGATAGCTTCGGCTTCACCCTGCGCCCGAAGAACCTGGGCACGGGCATCACCTTCTGCAGAAAGGATGGCGGCTTGCCGTGCTCCCTCGGCGGTAAGAATTGCAGACTGCTTGGTTCCCTCAGCGGTGAGAATCAGTGCGCGGCGATCTCGTTCGGCTCGCATCTGCTTTTCCATGGAGTCTTGAATTGACAGGGGCGGGTCAATCGCTTTGAGTTCAACCCGACCAACGCGGATGCCCCACTTGCCGGTGGCCTCGTCGAGAACAATTCGCAGCTGCCCGTTGATGTTGTCTCGACTGGTCAGTGCTTCTTCGAGGTTTATTCCACCCACAACGTTACGAAGTGTGGTGGTGGTGAGCTGCTCAACGGCACCCAAGTAGTTGTTGATCTCGTATGTGGCGGCGCGGGCATCCGTGACCTGAAAATACACAACGGTGTCGATGGACACCACGAGGTTGTCTTCGGTAATTACCGGTTGCGGCGGGAAGGAGACAACCTGCTCGCGCATATCGATCAGAGGGCGCATCCGGTCAATAAAAGGCACCAGTATGTTCAGACCTGGGCTGAGGGTCTTGTGATACTTTCCGAGCCGTTCCACCACACCGGCCGTGGCTTGCGGCACGATGCGTACAGCACGAAAGAGCACAACTACAACAAAACCCGCCACAATGGCCGCGAGGATAAAGGAAACGATTGTCCACACGGTAACGCCGTCGTTCATGGGATCTTCCTCTCAGCGGGAACAACAACAGCGGTAGCTCCCTCAATAGCAATAACCAGCACAGGGTCGCCGGTTTCCAGGGGTTGAGACGCGTCTCCGGACAGGCGTGCTGTCCAGGTTTCACCGTTGGCTAATTTCACGTGCCCGGCAGAGCCGTCAAAGTCAGTGGTGACGGCGCCGGTTAGCCCAATGAGCGCGTCTACGTTGCTGCGGGCAGGATCACCCCCACGTTTTAGCGCGCGGAGAAGCGGTGGGCGCACGGCGAAGAGGAGCAAAACCGCGGCAGCGGCGGCGACGAGCAGTTGCCCCCACCAGGGAAAGCCGATCAGCCCGCTGATGAGCCCGCCCACGCTGCCGAGGGACAACATTAGGAAGGTCAGATCGACCGTGAGCACCTCGATGATGACAAAGATCAGGATGAGCGCCAACCAGAAGATCCAGGCGTAGTTGTCAATGAACTCAGTGGACATCGCTCGGCACCTCCATTGTGTCGCTCCAGTTCGAAGCTACCACCGGGGGAGCTGACACCGCAGGAGAGTTGGTAGTCTCGGTTGTCGTGAGCAACCCTTTGAAGCCCGGCTCTCTCGCCGGCAAGCGCGCCCTTGTAACCGGATCGTCTCGTGGAATTGGCGCTGATACCGTCAGTTACTTTGCGGATGCTGGAGCGACCGTTGTCGTGAACTTCCGCAACAAAGAAGCACGGGCGTTGAAGCTCGTCTCGGCTATTGAAGCCGCAGGGGGCTCGGCCCTCGCGGTGGGTGCCGACCTGACCGATGAGACATCCGTCGCGGGACTGTTCTCCACCATCAAGGACGAACTGGGCGGGCTCGACATTCTGGTTCTGAACGCCTCCGGCGGAATGGAAAGCGGAATGGCAGAGGACTACGCCATGAAGCTCAACCGTGACGCGCAAGTGAACTTGCTGACCGCGGCGCTGCCGTTGCTGGCCCCCGGTGCTCGCGTTGTTTTTGTCACCAGCCACCAGGCTCACTTCATCCACACGGTTGAGACCATGCCGGAGTACGTGCCGGTCGCGTTGAGCAAACGTGCCGGCGAAGATGCCCTGCGCGAGCTAATCCCCACTCTTGAGGAAAAGGGAATCGAGTTCGTTGTGGTCTCCGGCGACATGATCGAAGGAACCATCACCGCCCTGATGCTGGAGCGCGCGAACCCCGGAGCTATCGGTCTTCGCAAAGAAGCGGCCGGTCGCCTCTACAACGTCAGCGAGTT
>DASYMY010000439.1:0-1761 GCA_036008825.1 Glaciihabitans sp. | reverse complement strand
TGGGCTTCCCCTTGGAACAGTAAAGAGCCACATCAAGCGCAGCCTTGAGCGTATGCGTCGTCGGTTGGAAGACTCAGGAGCTCGGCGATAGTTGGCTGCTATACCGCGCAGCCCTGTGTTGCCGCCAGTACCGTTTGAACGTGAGCCTTTGTGCCTATTATGAGACCGGACGGTGCCGAGGTAACCGCGTGGCACAGGCCCACCGATGAGTGTCCCCGTTGAGTGAAGGTGCCGAATGCGCCACGTGAACCGCGAAGCGCTCACGCTGATGGCGTTGGGGGACACCGTTGCGTCTGCGACCACCGCAGCACACTTGGGGAGGTGCGCTGCCTGTACAGAATCCCTCCACGAATTAGTTCGGGTGGTTTCGCTCGGACGCCATCCCGGCGCCGCATCTCTCAGCGAGCCATCGGCTGCGGTGTGGGCGAATGTTGAACAGCTCATTCGTGATTACAACGGGGCTGAGGCGCCAACGCAGCCCAATCGCTCTTAGGCTGAACGAATGCATTCTTCTCCGCCCCTGCCCACTTTGTCAGCTCAAGAGCACATTGAGCGATTGCTGTCGACGGTTCCCGACTTTCCCACCCCCGGGATTCTTTTTCGCGACCTCACCCCCGTGTTTGCTAACCCCACGGCATTCCGCGCCATCACCGACGAACTTGCGGAACGGTTTGCCGGGTTCCTTGACGTTGTGGCCGGTGTTGAGGCGCGGGGTTTTCTCCTCGCCGCTTCTGTGGGGTACGTAGCCTCGGCGGGTGTTGTGCCAATCCGCAAAGCGGGAAAGCTTCCTGGCGAGGTGCTCAGCCAGTCGTACGACCTTGAATACGGTTCCGCTGAACTTGAAATGCATCCGGCCGCCTACCCCGGTCAGCGCATGCTTCTGCTCGATGATGTACTCGCCACCGGCGGAACGTTGGCCGCGTCAATCGCCCTCGCGGAACGCGCCGGTTACATTGTCGTTGGTGTCGCTGTGGTTTTGGAACTAGAGAGTCTTGATGGTCGAGCGATGCTCGACGGGCGGGAAATTGTCTCACTTATGACCATCTAGCTCCGACGGGCTCAGGCGGGAATACTGAGAGGGGCACTTCCGTTGAAGCCTATGTTCATGCAAACGCATAGAGATGAGAGCATCGTGCAGTTCGGAATCTTCACCGTCGGAGATGTCACGGCGGACCCAACAACCAGCAGTACGCCCAGCGAGTACGAACGAATCAAGGCGATTCTGACCATCGCGCAGAAAGCCGAAGAAGTCGGCCTTGATGTCTTCGCGCTGGGGGAGCACCACAATCCTCCTTTTGTGCCGTCTTCTCCGACAACAATGCTCGGCTATATCGCGGCCAAAACTGAGAAGATCATCCTCTCAACGGCGACCACGCTGATCACCACCAATGACCCCGTCAAAATCGCGGAAGACTACGCGATGCTGCAGCATGTGGCCGATGGCCGGGTCGACGTGATGATGGGCCGTGGGAACACCGGACCGGTGTACCCCTGGTTTGGCAAAGACATTCGCGAGGGAATCCCACTCGCCATCGAAAACTACGCACTGCTCCACCGGCTGTGGCGCGAAGAGTCTGTTAACTGGCAAGGCAAATTCCGCACACCTCTGCAGGGCTTTCAGTCGACCCCGCGACCGTTGGACGGCGTTCCGCCGTTCGTGTGGCACGGAAGCATCCGCTCTCCAGAAATCGCAGAACAAGCGGCGTACTACGGAGACGGGTTCTTCGCCAACAACATTTTTTGGCCGAAGGAGCACTACAT